>CAZOYZ010000057.1:14361-17019 GCA_964584045.1 uncultured Prolixibacteraceae bacterium
GCGAGAGACATGGCATAAATAGCTATGGCAATAACTACTGTGATCAGCACGATCATTCCCTTTAATTGAAAGAAGTAACAAGTCCCAAGGAGTATGTAAACGACAGCCAGCCCGATCCATCCCAACAACATCAAATTGCGCCTTCCCCAGCGGTCTACCGTTTGCATGGCCACAATGGTAAACACCAGGTTCACCAGGCCGGTGATCACGATATTGAACAGCATGTCGCCTACAGAATAACCTGCCGAAGTAAAAATCTCCTCCGCATAGTTAAAAATGACATTGATCCCGCACCACTGCTGCAAAACAGCCAGCACAATACCGATCAGCATCATGGGGCGGAGTCTTTTTGAAAACAGTTCGTTCCAGTTTATTTTGGTCCCGGCTTCTTTAAGAGTCTGACCAATGCTTTTCCCTTCCTCTGTTGCATAGTTCCTGCCACCAATCCTTTCTAAAATGAGCCGGGCCTTGTTTTCTAAACCTGATTTATAAAGAAAACGCGGACTTTCAGGGATCAGAAATGCCAGAATAAAAAAAGCCACGGCAGGCAATGTACCTGCCCAGAACATCCAACGCCAGCCCATCTGCCCGTTCCATGACTGCAGGATCATCTCATCGGTGGCACCTGCAGGAACTTTTTCCGCGATCAGGTAATTGGCGATCTGGGCAGATAGAATGCCGATGACAATCGTAAGCTGATTGACCGAGACCAGTCTGCCCCGCATGTTTGCCGGAGAAATCTCAGCAATATACATGGGCGACAGGGCCGACGCCAGGCCAATGCCCAATCCGCCGACCAGGCGGAAAATGACAAATGAAGTAAAACTGTTCACAGCTCCAGTCCCTACAGCAGCTAAAGTGAAAAGCGCCGCAGCCAGGATCAGTGGCTTTTTGCGGCCAAACCGGTCGGCCAGATACCCCGACGAAAAGGCTCCAAGTAAACAGCCGATCAGCGCACTGCTCATCGCCCACCCCTGCAAGTGAGGCGAATTGGTAATGTCAAAAAAACGTTCGTAAAAAGGTTTAGCACCGCCGATTACGACCCAGTCGTAACCAAACAGCAGTCCTCCCATTGCAGAGACAAGGGTTATACCAAAAATAAAACGCTTGTTGAAGTCGATCTGTCCTTCCATCTCATTGATTTAGTTTTTTCAAAATTAGATGGAAATCAACGGGATAAAAATGAACAATCCTACGAAAACATGGATAATCTGATCATTTTAAAGACATGGTTTCCCCGACATCATGTTATTAACCAAATAAATGATCACTTCCAATCAATCTTTTTTATATTTTTAAACCGCGAGACGAGGCACAGAGCACAGAGCATGGAGCATAGAGGGAGGAGGGAGAACAGACGAGATCGAAGGGTAACAGGGCATAGCGTGAAGAGCGCGGGAACCCACATCTTACGACTTACGACTAATTACTTACGACTTACTGCAAATCATGAAGAAAAAAGACGGCTTTCCCGGACAACTGAGCTATGTAATCCCTGATAAAATTCTGGAACTGGTCAAAAGCAATCCGCTTACCGCCGATCTGTATATTACTGACATTGGCTATTATCCGCAGGCGCGTCACCATTTCCGGGAACGGATCAGCGGTATTTCCCAGGCTATTTTGATCTATAATGTTCACGGGAAAGGTGTTGTTTCGACAGGCGGACTGCGTCAGGAACTGCCGCCCGATCACTTCCTTATCATCCCTCCAGGGGTGCCTCATGCCTATTATGCGGACGCCCGGGATCCCTGGTCCATCTACTGGATCCATTTTGCAGGTTCAAAATCACGGTTGTTTTCCGGAGCGGGTCTTCAACCGGTTCCCATTGAAAGAGGCCCGACCTCCCGGGTCAATGACCGGATCGATCTGTTCAATGAAATTCTCAGGAACCTGGAACGAGGATTCAGCATTGAAACACTTGAATATACCAATCTTTGCCTGAGCCATCTGCTGGCGTCGTTCACGCATCTCCGGCAATTCAGATTGGTGAAGGAAGGGATGGAAAAGGATCCGGTCACTCAAAGTATCAACTTCATGCTCGAAAATCTGGACCGGAAATTAAAGTTGGAAGAAATGGCCGGTGAGGTGACGTTATCGGCTTCACATTTCTCACGGCTTTTTACAAACAGGACGGGGCATTCGCCGATTGATTACTTCATCCAGCTCAAGATACAGAGAGCCTGCCGACTGCTTGACAACTCCGATTGGAGTATCGCTGAAGTGGCCCGGGAGATGGGCTTCGAAGACCAGTTTTATTTTTCGCGCCTGTTCCGTAAGGTCATGAACATGTCGCCCCGGGCGTACCGCAAACGGTAACTACACGGGGATCTTCATTTCGGCTCTCGTCTTTTTGTAGGCTTTCCAGTCAAATCCGCGAAGAAAAGCGGCACCGGTCTCGGCTCCCCGTCTGAACAGATCAACCCTGGCTTCTTCACTGATGGCAAAATTGAGCCAATCGTGATCACCAATATCGATTTTCCCGATCAGCATACTGTAGTCCGGATTTTTCAGGATGAAGTCATAATCATGCAAATGCCTGATCGAATTGAACATGGCACCAAAAAGATTTAAAGGAGTACTGATCTGGTTGAGTTTGTTCCGGTCAACGCCCAGACGGACCCCAAAAGTCGGAAGACGCGGAACGGTATTCACTTT
>CAZOYZ010000058.1:0-16997 GCA_964584045.1 uncultured Prolixibacteraceae bacterium
ATGTGGCCGGCAAGGGGCGGAATCGTGATCAAGAACGATATCCTTTACACGGCGGCCAGTATTTTCCCGTTGATGGGCACTTTCATTTATGCGCTCGACGCGGCCACCGGGGACATCATCTGGAAAAATGAGGGCACCGGCAGCAATTACATTTTACAACCCCACCGTTCACCGGCCTTTGCCTATGTGGCCCCACAGGGTGCCTTTACCGTCAGCGGCGATAAACTGCTGGTAGCCGGTGGCCGCTCGGTCCCGGCCGCGTTCGACCTGAAAACCGGAAAGGAACTTTATTACCGGCTGGCGGAAAGCGGAAAAACCGGTGGCGCGTTTACTTTTGCCAACGATCAGGTATTTTTTAATCATCACCGGGAAAGAATGACCTGGATGTATGATTCGGAAACCGGCCAAAAAATATCCGGCGCCGGAGAATATCCCGTGATTGACGGAAATACGTTCTACTTTTCCGGAGAAAAAATATGGGCGGCACAGTTGGGAGCGGATAAAAAACTGGATACATTGTGGATGTCGGACATCACCGCGGCCAATGACCTGATCAAAGCGGGAAATTGTCTTTATGCCGCAGACCGTTCGGGCATAAAAGCACTCAGACTGCATCCCGGACAAGTTCCGGAGGTAACCTGGAATTTCGGCACCGGAAAAAATGTGGAACGGCTCGTCGCTGCAAGAGGCAAACTGGTTGCAGTAACCGATGACGGAACCATCATGGTATTTGGGAAAGAGCCGTCAAAAAAGATCGTTGGCCCCGCTAAGCATAAACCGGCGGCAAACCCCGGTTCGGCTAAGGCAAAAAGTATCATCCAGGCAGCAGGCATTGAAGGAGGTTACGGGCTTGTGCTGGGTGGTAAGGATGTTGAACTCATTACGGGGATTTTGTCCGGCTCTTCGTTGAATCTGGTCGTCTATGAAAAAGACCGCGACAGGGTGCAACATCTGCGGAAGTACTTCGATCAGGCCGGTCTGACAGCTCAACGGGTGAGCGTCCAGCATTTTGACACGAAATTTCCTCTCCTTCCCAACTATTTCTCCTCGCTCACGGTAATTACCGATCCCTTTTATCTCAAATACGGCGATAAAGACGTTCTGGGACAGGTTTATGAAACCACAAGGCCGTATGGCGGGAAAATTGTCCTGAGTCTCCGGGGAAAAGAGCAAACCCAGCTGATGAAAGCGTTCGGGAAGCTCGATCTTCCCGGACTGGCTGCCTCTGACGAGAAGGGAGTGGCCGTGATTGCCAGAACTGGTGCTCTTCCCGGCGCTTCACCGTGGACACACAACAACGGGAACATTGCCAACACGGTAAAGTCGGACGACCAACTGGTCAGGGCGCCGCTGGGTATCTTGTGGTTCGGCGGAAATTCCAACCTGGATGTCCTTCCCAGGCATGGGCACGGACCGGGTGAACAGGTCATTGACGGGCGGCTGATTATTCAGGGGATCAACAGCCTGAGCGCACGCGACGTGTATACAGGAAGAGTGCTGTGGAAACGCGAGTTTGAAAAATTACCGGACGACAACTGGATGGTGTATTACGACGAAACGTACGACGGGGAAAATCCTCTCGATCCCAAGTATAATCAGGTTCACCTGCCGGGGTCCAACGCGCGGGGCACCAACTACATCGCTACCCGGGAATATATCTATCTGATTGAGGGGAACCGCTGTAACGTCATCGACATTCGAAACGGCGACATCGTGAAGGTGTTCGACACCGGAAAAAACGACACCCTGCGACTCGGGTACATCGGCGTGTATGAGGACTTACTGATCCTGGGAAATAATTTCGCAGAATTTGAAGGTCTGGAGAATGACTCGATCCGCATCAAAAATCCTAAATTCACCAACTACAACCTGACGGCAAGCCGCGAACTGATCGTGTTGGACCGCTTCACGGGTGAAAAACGATGGAGTATCAGGGCCAACCACGGGTTTATTCATAATGCGGTCATTGCCGGCGACGGCATGCTGTTTTGTCTCGATAAACTTCCCCAGTATCTGGAAACGAAATTGCGAAGAAGAGGGGAATCTCCGCCGGAAGGATCGAGGCTGCTGTACCTTGATCTGCGAACCGGCCGGAAAATTCACGAAGAAACCACGGATATTTTTGGAACCTGGCTCAGCTACTCATCGGATTACAAGCTGCTTTTGCAGTCCACACGGCCTTCACGGGATATGTTAAACGGGGAAGAGGGTAAGCGGATGATCGCCTACAATGTAGTTACCAAAGAGAAAATCTGGGACAAAGCGATCAACTACGCCAACCCGCCTATTATTCATTCTGATAAAATTTATACCAACGGCGAAGGTTTTTGGCTGCTGACCGGCGACCCGCTCATTGAGACGGATCCGGTGACCGGCGAAGAATTAAAATGGAGTTTCAAGCGTGAATATGGATGTGGTTTCATCGCAGCCAGTGAACATCTGCTCACTTTTCGTTCGGCATCAGCCGGATTTGTAAACCTCGACGCCTTTGAGGGTACGGGTAGCCTGGGAGGCTGGAAGGCGGGGTGTTCAACCAACCTGATCGCTGCCGACGGGGTGCTCAATTCGCCCGATTATACCCGCACGTGCCAGTGCGCTTACCAAAATCAAACTTCCCTGGCGCTGATCAATATGCCCTGGATGTCGTACTGGACAAACAGTAACTACAAGTGGAACGGCAACCGGATCAGGCAACTGGGACTCAACTTCAACGCGCCTGGCGACCGAAGCTCGGACGACAAGGTGTTATGGTTTGAATATCCGTACGTGTCAGGAGCGCCACCCGAAATTCCGGTGCGCATCGACACGTCCGCGTTCAAAGCGATCCGGAAGGAACCGTATTCCGTTTCTTCCGGGAAGACGCCTTGGGTAAGCTCCAGCGCCCTGTGCGGAATCCGGTCGCTGGAAATTACGCTGACAAACGACCAATCGGCCCCGGAGACCACCTACACGGTCAGGCTCTATTTTTCGGAACTTGAAAACAAGAAACCCGGTGAACGGATCTTTGACGTAGCCATTCAGAACAAGAAAGTCACCGAAGGGCTTGATATCGTGGCGGAAGCCGGAAAACCGGACAAGGAAATCATCAGATCCTATCTTGGAATCAAAGCCGGACAGACCTTGAACGTCGACCTGATCCCGGTGCAGGGGAACACCCTGATTTCCGGGATTGAACTCATTCAGGAACCGGTTCGCTAAAACACATCCATGCAGTCAAATTATCTAAAAATCCTGATCATCGCGGCGGTTCTGAGCTTGTCGTGCACCACGAAAGTTTCGGAGTGGTTTCTGCTGAACGCAGCTCCCGATAATTACCTGCTGGTATATTACCACCGTGACGCGATCCCGGAAACTGTCGCGCGTCAGAATAAGGAACTCGAAACCCGTTTCAAAACGGCCAATGTCCAATTCCGGACGATGTTAAAAGAAGAAGTTGAAAAGCCGTATTACGCCCTGTTTTATAAGAACAAGCTCTTTTCCGAATATACCGACTTCAATTCGCTCCGCGGCATTGAATTCTCCCCTGTCAGGGCGAAGATTGCCTCGGAACTCATGTCGGGTAAGCTTTGTGTGATGCTTTACCTGAAGAGCGGCAACCGGGAAAAGGATGAAAGCGGATTGCAGACGTTGAAAAAGACCGTTACCGCGTCGCCGTTTGCAAACATCATTTCGATTGTGGAACTGGACCGAAACAGTGTGGAAGAGAGCCATCTCGTGTCGATGCTGCTTCAGGTGGAAAGTGACCTGAAGTCGATTCACGAACCCATGTTGTTCGGCATCTTCGGCCGTTTCAGGGCGCTTGAACCGTTGCTCGCGAAAGGCATTTCGGAAGAAAATATCAACCTGCTGATTGGTTTTCTCACCGCCGACTGCAGTTGCCTGATCAAAGACAACCTACCGGGTATCAGCATTCTTTATAAGGCCGACTGGGAGAATCCCCGCCCGGCAATGGTGAACGAAATCCTTGACGATAATCCCTACCTGATTCACTAATGAAACAGGATACCCTCCCATATGATTCCCTTGAGGCACGGCCTTTACCGAAGTGGCTCACCGACCAGCGCGACGGGCGGAACACGTGGCAGCCGGAAGTGCGGGTGATGAAGGAAGACCACGCGCTCCGTATTTCTTTGATCTCTACCGGAGCGGTTATCCTCCTGACCATTCTGTTGTTGACAATCTATTTTCTGAACAAACATAAAAGAAAAAATAGCGTATGAGTCCTCTTAAACTGATAATTAAAGAGCTCTTTTTCCGAAAGGTGAGTTCCTTTATGATCTTTCTGACGGTGATCGTGGCAAGCACGGTGTCGGTGGCCGTGTTTACGTTGAGTAAAGCCAGCGAGAACGAAACGCGAAAAATTATGCGGGAACAAGGGCTAAACCTCTACATCTTCCCCAAAGGAACCAATTTGATCGACTTTTTTTCAGTCAACAATACCCCCACGTTTCCTGAAAATTACGTGGATGTCCTTTCCGAATCAAAAACGTTCGATGCCGTAAGACACCTTACAGGCATACTCCAACTCAAGTATCCCGACTGGACCGATCCAAACGGTTCAAGGCATCAGATCCTGGTGGTCGGCTACAAGGATGAAGCCATGCAACGTTTTTTACCGAAACAGGAAACGATGGGCTTCGATGTGGTTCCGGGAACCGTGCATGTCGGCGCGCTTCTTTCTAAAAATATCCCGGAAGGTGCATCTTTCAAAATAAAAGACCTGAACGGAACTGAATATCAGTTCAAAATTGCTAAACGGCTTGTAGAAGGGAAAGGGATGATCGACCAGGGAGTTGCATTCAACCTTACCGATCTTCAGAGGCTTCTGGGATTGGAAGGGCAAATCAACAAAATTGAAGCGCTTGGCTGCGTCTGTCACGACGGACGAATCAAGAATGCCAGGCAACAGGTACAAGACATTTTTTCTGATCTGGAAGTAACAGAAATAGGCAGCATTGCCGATGCCCGGGAAAATCAGAGACTGATGATGAATAAATACGGCTCATTTATGATCCCTTTCGTGATGCTTTCGGCATTGCTTATTTCCGGATTTCTTTTTTATTCCAACGTCACGGCACGCCGGTACGAAATAGGGATCATGATGGCTACCGGAAAAAGCAAATTTTATATTACCTGGATCATCCTGTTAAAAGCGTTCTTCCTGGGCCTGGCGGGAAGCATCGCCGGCTTTTTTATTGGCAGCCTGATTGCCCAATATTTCGGGATGGAAATTTTTAGGTTTACGGCCGGATCGATTAAACCACTCTGGTCATTATTCGGTTATACCATCGCTGTTTTCCCTGTCTTGTGGATGCTCTCGAGCTGGATACCAGCGCTTCTGGCCACGCAGGTCGATGTGGCCGGAACACTCAGCCAGGAATGACCCTCACGATGAAACGAAACCCACAGGAAACGAATTCAACAGCTTTATCTACGGATTTTAACATCGCGATAAAATACTAATCATTATGCTGGATATCAATAATATAACAAAGAAATATCAAAAAAATAATTGTGTATTTACAGCCCTCGACGGGGTGACGCTTCACATTGAAAAAGGTGATTTTGTGGCGATCGTCGGACCGAGCGGTTCCGGAAAATCAACGCTGCTCCACACCGTCGGCGGGCTAATGCGTCCAGACTCGGGACAGGTGCTGTTCAACGGGAAAGATATTTATTCCCTGAAACCGCATGAATTAAATCTGTACCGGAGGAAGAACATCGGGTTTGTCTTTCAGCAGTTTCACCTGATGCCTTATCTGACCGTTCTTGAGAATATCAAAATGGTTTGTCCTGCGGGTACGGAGACGCCGGCAACAGAAAGATACCTTGAAAAGTGCGGGCTTACGCCTTTAAAAAATAAATACCCCGGCGAACTGAGTGTCGGCGAGAAACAACGTGCCGCATTTATCCGCGCAATCATCACGACGCCCGATGTTCTCCTGGCTGACGAACCAACCGGCAACCTCGATCCGGAAAACAGCCGTATCTTAATGGCACTGATCGAAGATTTTCACCGGGAAGGCGGTACCGTCCTTCTGGTTTCGCACAATCCGGAGTCCTCCAGACATGCAACCCGGCAAATCACACTCCAGGCAGGAACACTTATTTAATTTTAATAGTGATGAAGAAACTTATTCTTTCGGTTGTGATAGCGATCGTGTTTTTATCTCAACCGGCACTTTCACAGGAAATTTTCACGGTAAGCGGATTTGTTTATGACGCCGAATCCCATGAACCGGTGCCCAACGCGAATATTGTCCTTCCCGGCATCCAAACAGGGACCAGTTCCGATATCAACGGGCATTTTGAGCTGCAGATGACAGCGGGGAAACACACCATCAGAGTGACCTCCATCGGGTTCTCGGCAAAAGAACGGCTGGTCCGTGTTCCTGACGATTCATCGAAGCCGCTGAGAATCGAACTCGCGCCGGCTAAACTTGAAATTGAAGGTGTCGATGTGTTTGGCAGTTACTTTTTACCCGACAGGGATACCTCGGTGAACCGCGTTCCCCTGTCAATTTTGCCGGCGATGACCACGGTCAGCGCGGTTGAGATGGAAAAGCAGGGAGCGGTAACCCTTGTCGATGCCCTGAAGTTCGTTCCCGGAGGGTGGACCGAAACCCGTGGCCGGAAAACAAAACAGTTCTTTTCGGTCAGAGGACAGAAATACCCCTATCCCGACTATTCCATCGATGGGGTATGGCAAAAGGAATTTGAAGAAACCGGGTATTTCCTCTCCGCGCTCGATATTGAATCGGTGGAGATCGTCCGGTCAAGCAGCGCCCTGGTGAAAGGGCTGTCGGGTCTTACGGGCGTCGTGGATGTGAAAACAAAAACGCCGGACCGCGAAACCATCTCGTTGCTGGCCAAGTACGGCGAATTAAACAACTACGTAACAGCCCTGCAGTACGGCAATAAAATCAACGATCTTTCTTTCAGCACTTCTGCCACTCTTTTTGGCACCGACGGGCCACCCGACAAAAACGGAAAAGAACGGATCGGTAATTTTCACGGGAACCTGAACTGGAAAATCAATTCCAAATTCAGCCTGTCTGCCGGGGCAACCTACATCAGCGGACTGCGGCAACTTGTCAGGATTGACGAAGAAACAGGAGCTCCCAACATCAAAAGCAGAATTGAAAAATACGATCCGGTGCGTACCCTGTTAACGCATGTCAAACTCAACTATAAAGGGAACGACGGCTCACTCACGGAGCTTCAAACCAACGTGGCTTACCGGAACGTGGACTTTTCCAGTTTCAACATTTCAAAGGAAACCACGACATGGAATGATGAAAACGACTGGGAATACGGGTTAAATCTGCTGCATAGCCGTCCGTTAAGCCCCACCAACACGTTACGCGTCGGCGCCCTTTATAACCACTGGATCGCTCCTGAAGGAAAGCGCTTTTACACGGGCCGGAGCTGCAATGTCCACACCTTTTCGGGGGTTGTTGCCAGCGAACAAAAGGTCGGAAGGTTCCTGTTTGACGCCGGACTGCGATTAATCGGAGGACATATCGTCGAATGGGGAGGTTTTGGTATTGAAGGCAGCGCTTCCGGATTTCAGGACGTGGCGGCCATAGAGGATCAGGCAGCCCCGCTCGAGTGGCAGTCAATCCTTGGAGCTTCCTATGTCTTTTCCGGCTCATCTTCGTTGCACTATAATTTTTCGGGCGGTACCATTGCGCCGCGCAAGGGGAGTTTAAACGGCGACGGAGTGAGTCCCGAAAATGAAGGCCGTTTTCAGCACGACCTCGGGTTCCGGTACAAGTCGCCCAACCGGAGTGAAATCTCACTCAGCACATTTTTCACGCAGCGAAAAAATGCCATCGATTACAGCGGACAGACGGTTGTCACCGACGACGATCTGGTCATGGAACTGTACGAGAATACCGATAAACGCAGCTATGGACTTGAAATGTCCGCCAAGCTGAATGTCCCTTCCCTGCATAGTTATGTTTTCGGGAATGCCCTGTGGATGAAAGGTGAAAAAGAATCGGAAGGGAAAATGGTCAGCGATGAACAACTCCCTCAGGTCATTCTCAATACCGGCGTCTATTTCGACTATTCCGGGTTCGATGCCAATGTTTTCCTGAACTACACGGGGCCATACACCAACAACCGGTTTGTCAATCCCTCGTGGACTCAGGCGCACGGCGACTTCGCCCTGGGCGATTTTGTGTCGGTCGATTTAACGGCCGGCTACACATTTTCGGGGCGCTTCACGAAAAGATTCTTTGTCGAAGTAAAAAATGTCCTGGATCAACGGTACATGACCGTGGCAGGCTATCCCGATCCCGGACGGTTGTTTCAGGCCGGAATTAAGATCCAATTATTTAATTGAATGAACAGGCTTCTCTTGGCACCGATTATGGCTATCATAAAGAAATGTATCAAACTACCTTTGCATAAAACAGGTTTCAGTCCATTAGCGAATCTGTGGTGAATCCTAAGTGCCATTTCCCGATCGCTGCTGTCGAATAGCCTGCCGACTTCATCACCTTGGCAATGGTTATTTGGGCAGTATCCACAATAAGGGTACTTTTTAAAAATATCGGCTTCCATAAACCGATGCGACATGGATACTTTCCCGTAATCAAGGCATACAGGGATGGTGAACATACCGCAGATGCCGAGTGAGCGTCGGTGAACAAACATCCTTGTCTGGCAAGCCTGTCGATGGCAGGCGTCTTCACATGAGTAGCGCTATATGCCCCAGTGTCTCCATACCCAAGGTCATCAGCGTTTATGATGATTATGTTGGGTAATTTTTCGGCCACTTGTACGTTGCAACCGGATAAACCTGATAAAATGAATACTGTTGATATTGGCAATTTCATTACATGCATCTTTTTGAATTTTTTCTCACAAAAAACCATATTCAGATTTATTCTAATCGTTAACCCATATAAAATCAATCATGACTTTTTTTTGAGCCTCCTCCCCGGTATATTCTACCGTAACCTCGTTACTTCCTCTAAAGAATCCTATTCATTTTTCAGGATCAACTCAATAACCGGGATTTCCACAGGGGGTTTATTTACCGGCAATATAAGGATCAGATCATTTTCCGCTTTTTCCTCCTGGTATGTCACATTTTGCCGCGGTTTTCCAAATTGTATTTCTGACCCATCGTGCAGGAATTGTGCATATTTTATTTTCCCGGCGAATCCTTTTAACGTATAGCGTTGCAGCGGGTATTCCAGTAAGTGAATGTACAATCGGTTGGTTACAGGATTGTATGTCATCAGGCTGTTTTCGGGTGCCGAAAACCCTTCCGGTGCTTCCGTACAATGATAGATGGCACGGCTGTTAAATTTCATCCATTCACCGATTGTCTCCAGTCTTTCTGTGGCCCGGTAATCGAACATTCCACGTGCCGTTGGCCCTACATTCAACAAGAGATTCCCACCTTTGCTGACGGTTTCAATCAATAATGTCAGCAACTGTCGGGTATCTTTCCATGTTGCTTCGTCGCGGTAATAGCCCCATGATCCGGAAAATGTCTGACAGGTTTCCCAAGGGACTTTTTTCCCGTTGCGTTCGGGCCATTTGGAAACTTTATACTGCTCGGGAGTGGTAAAATCCCAGCCACCTTCTACGTCCAGCAGATCGAGCCGGTCGTTCAGGATAATATTGGGTTGAAGTGTTCGGACTATCTTCAGCAGACCTTCAGAATCCCAATCGTCTTTCCCCTTCCCATGTTTGCCGGTGGGGAAGGAATAGTCGAGCCAAAGAATATCGATTTTACCGTAATTGGTAAGCAGTTCAGTAACCTGGTTTTTGATATATTCGCGGTACGTACTCATGTCCCGGTTTTTGTTCCACTCTTTGTACTTCTCTTCGTACTTCTCCGTTTCACCAAGTCCTCTTTCAACCCAGGGGTGGTTTCTGTCGATCGTATAATGAGGATGATGCCAGTCGAGAAGAGAGTAATAAAACCCGACTTTCAATCCTTCGTTGCGGAAAGCTTCCACCCATTCTTTAATCAGATCTTTTCCGGCAGGTGTATTAGTGGCCTTGTAATCGGTGTATTTTGAGTCGAACAGGCAGAACCCGTCGTGGTGTTTGGTAGTAATGACCGCATATTTCATCCCGGCCTCTTTCGCCTTTTTAGCCCATTCTGCAGGGTTATAAAGGTCGGGATTGAACAGCTCGAAATACTTCTGGTATTCATTATCTGGTATTTGTTCATTACGCTTTACCCATTCATGTCTTGCGGGCATGGCATATATTCCCCAATGGATGAACATACCAACCCGGTCATTTGACCACCATGCCATACGCTCTTTTTGCCGGGTTTCCGTTTCTTTGAATATTGTTTTCTGTGCTGTTACTGCGATGCTTATAAACAGGCTAAAAACAAAAAATAAACTTATACTTTTCATATCTGGTTTCTTTAAAGAAATAAATCATTGGACTTGCTTTAGCCATCCTAATTCTGCAAGTGTTACGCCATGCAGGTTTAATGACTGACGATCTTCAGGGCCGCAAGACGAAATGTATGTTTTGCTGTTGAAGGTGAAAATTTCCGAAGCATGTCCGAATAGTGTTGTAAGGCAATTTTCTTCGTAATTAAAATGATCGGGGGTGTCAGAGACCACCACGATGGTTTCTTCATACCTTCGGTGTGCATAGGTGCAGAAAAGGTACCATAACCCGTTTCTCTCTGTAAGAAAGGGTGATTCAACGGCTGTTCGTACTCCCTGAATCTCCATGATCACCTGAGGTTCTTCAAAACGATCGAAGTCCTGGGTTTTGAATCGTATGATCTGTGAATTCTCTCTGCCTTCCACACCAGACGAAACCACATGGATCCAATATTTTCCATCAGTTCCTTTCAAAATATGGGGATCCCTGCTGGAAGGCCACAGAATACCATCAAGAATTGGCTTTTGGGTTCGTTCCCAGTCATACAGATTGCCGGACCAGCAAACTTCCAAGCCGAATTTTTTTTCAAAAAAAGTTTGAAGGATCATTACCCAGCGTCCCGATTCCTGGTGCCACACTACATAAGGTGCCCCAAGATATTCCGTTCCTCTGCTTTCGTCCAATGCAAAAGGTTGCCTTTTCCACGCCTTTTCAGGGTTAGTTGTTACAAAATGCCCCAAATACGGGTGGTAGCGGTATAATCTTTTCCCTTCAGGCGGGTAAGGATTATTAATTCCGAACCAGTGCAGGTTATTTTCGTGATCGACAACAAAACAATGGTCGTTTGTGTACCATGTGCTTTTGTCCGGGTTCAGTTCCGGTTCCGGAGAGAAGACTGTTTTGCTCTCACCTTTCAGATAAGGGATTTCGGCCATTTTAAGTAATGGTAATTTTTCCTCTTTTTTATTGCAACCAATTATGAGGATAAAAAAAAACAGAATGAAGACAGATGAATTCTTCATAAACGACTAGTTATAAGGGGGTAAACAGGCTGGAGGTTTTTATAAAGCCTCCAGCCACCCAGGATGGTTATAATATAGTAATCTGAATTGAGGCAGTTTTCCCGTCTGCCTCTACCGAAAGCGATCCTCCGGTATTTCCAAAAAGCACCTGAATATGGGAAGTTCCCTGGCCCGATTTGATAGTTGCTCCGGCAGGAACAGTCCATGCGTAATTTGCACCTTCCAGGTAAAAGGTGTAGTAGTCTTTCGTTGAATTGGCGGTGGTGGATGTTACTCCCGAAATCTTCAGAAATTCCGGTGGTAAATATTCATATTCTTCATTTTCGCAAGAAGTCAGAAAAGTAAATAGTATAAAAATCAATGCCAGTGAATCAACAATTCTATTTTTAATACAAACGCTTTTCATATATGTTATTTTAATTTATTTCAAAGTTTTTATTCCGGCTAATAACCCGTATTTTGTGTCAAATTTGCATTGATGTCAATCTCGGTTTGCGGGATAGGCCATAAGTATCTGAATTCCTCAAAATTGGTTATCTGATAATTTACTCCCTGGTTCAGGTGCTTTTTCTCCATCACTTGTTTAAGCCGTCTCCATCGAACCATATCCTCATACCGTGTTGCTTCACTGCACAATTCAACCCGTCTTTCATTATAAATGCGTTCTCTCATTTCATCCTTCGAAAGGCCATCCGGGAGGTTGGGCATACCCACCCTGTTCCGAACTTTGTTTACCGCGTTATAAACATCGGCAACAGGCCCTTCTGCTTCATTCTTTGCTTCTGCATAAATCAGCAAAACTTCTGCATACCGAAGTATTTTCCAGTCAAATGCCATTTGTGAGGTAACAAGGTTAGGATCATTCTTTGGCAAGGTATATTTTCTCCATGAATAGTCGGTTTCAGTCCAGCTTCTTTTATACGGTTGCCCGAAATAATCCATTCCGTCGACAAAAATGGAGGATTTCAACCGGGGATCACGGTTTTCGTATTGCGTATTGTCGTTATGCAAGTCACGCCCTGCAGGATCAAAGGGAGTCCCATCGCTGTTTTCAAAAGCATTGACCAAATCCTGAACAACAAGGCACCAACTTAGTCCTGCAGCTCCTGTATTAGCTGCTGTGCCTTTAAGCCATCTGTAATAAAAATATGTTGGGGTAAATTCACCGTTTGCAGTCCAGTAACAGATTTTAAACAGGTCTTCCTTTGTCGTATTACTGCCCGGCAACCATAGGTTGTCATAATTTTCAACAAGCCCATAAGCAGAAATATCCATTACTTTCTTCGCTTCTTGTGCGGCTTTTTCCCATTCTCCATTAAATAAATATTCTTTAGCCAGCATCCCCAATGCCGCACCTTTGGTAGCCCTGCCAATATCACTGCCCGTCCATGTCTCCGGTAAATATTGGGCTGCATCTGTTAAGTCTGCATAAATTTGTTCAACAACTTCTGCTTTTGGCGTCCTGACTGGAAAGTAATCCTGTTCGCTGGTTGGATTGAGCAATAATGGCACGTCACCAAATCTCCAGACCAATAAATGATATCCGTTAGCACGTAAGAACTTACATTCAGCAATCAGCCTGTTTTTGAGATCATCACTCAGGTTATCCATAGGTTCAATACTCTCTATCACCTTATTTGCTCTTTGAACAATTGTATAACCACGATACCATCCAAGAATGGTATATGAATTATTTCCTAAGGCAGCTTCTGTTCCGTGGGCCAATCCGCCATACAATGCATTCCCTCCATCCACATTCCATCTTTCATTATCCGTGAGTTGATCTTCCCAAAAAAGGATGTAGGGCCATTTATGTAATCCTGCATAAACACCATTCACACCCATTATCGCAGCTGTTTCATCTATATAAAATGTATTGGTTGCAGGTACCGTAAGCGGAGGTTGTTCAAGAAAATCGTCATTACATGACATCAAAGTCATTAATAAACCAATTATAATATATTTAATTTTCATCATATAAGATTTTAATGTTAGAACTGCACGTTTGCACCAAATGAGATCGTCCTTGCCTGAGGGTAAATATCAGCCCGTTGATATGAACCTGTACGTTCGACTTCAAATCCTACATATTTGGTAAAATATGCAAGGTTTGAAACGTTACCATATACTCTCAATCCCTGAATGCCGAACTTTTTTGTGATATTAGCCGGTATGGTATATCCAAGTTCAATATTGCGGATTTTCGCATAGCCGGCACTTTGGATAAAATGCTCATTAGCCGGGGTATTATTACTTGAATTTCCTGACTGGATTCTTGAAATAGTATTTGATGTACCTGGACCTCTCCATCTTTCAAGGATATAATCAAAATTGTTCAGGTAATTATAGTAGGTGAATTCAAACCTTCCACGAACCATTGTCGCTACACTTTTGCCCAAATCACCCTGAATATGTATATTCAAATCGAATCCCTTGTATGATATATTGGTTGTCAGCCCAAAGATGTAAGAAGGCAAAGGACTTCCCTGACAAACAAGATCTGAAGCATCAATTTTTTTATCGTTGTTAACGTCCTCATAAATGTAATCACCAGGTTCAACCGTTGCCCTTTCTGTGATTGTAGCAAGCCGTGCATCAATTTCTTCCCGGGTTTGGTATACTCCGATTATATTGTATCCGAACAATGCACCGTATGGTTCGCCAACTTTAAATCCATGTGCCTTGTAACCATCTATATAATAATACTCAATGCCCGGCTGTAATTTTAGTATTTCATTCTTCAGGTGTGAACCTGTATATCGAATATTAAATCTAAAATCTCCTGCTCTCTTAAAATAATGGACACTGTATTCAAGTCCTGAATTTTTCATTTCTCCGACATTCTGATATGACTTTGCAGATCCAATGCCTACTGTTCCCGGAAGATTTACAGGCAGAAACAAGTCCTTGGTCTTTTTTATAAAATATTCAGCATCAATGACCAAATCTCCTCTAAATAAAGTCAAATCAAGGCCGAGATTTGTTAAATGTGCCACTTCCCATTTCAGGTTTGGATTTGCATATTTTGTTTCAGCGGCGCCGGTGGCGTATACAGCGTTAAAAGGATATGAAGCAGCCATATCCATTGTTGGATAGCTTTCATATATGCTGGTGGCTTGCCCGTTTAGATCAAAGTCGGTCTGTATCATTTTGTCAGAATTCCATGAGAAATTTCCGACATCCTGACCGCCCAATACTCCATAGCTTGCTCTGATCTTCATATCGTCGATCCAGTCAAGACGCGCCATGAACCCTTCATCCGATAATCTCCATCCTACTGATCCGGAAGGGAATGTGCCCCATCTGTACTTTTCGGCAAACTTTGAAGATGCATCGCGACGTACGGAAAATTCAGCCAGGTATTTCCCTTTATAATTATAATTCACCCTCCCGAAAAATGAGCGTAATGACCAATGTTCGACATATTCGTTTACACTCTGTCTTTCAGTTCCCAAGCTGAGCATCTGTAGCTCGTTGGAAGGAAAGTTATAAGCTGTCGCACTGAAGTATTTGTTTTCATACAGTTGATCATTGTGGCCTATTAAAACGTCGATACTATGTTCATCACTAAGAGTTTTTGTGTAAGTCAACAGATTTGTGATAGTATAACTATAATTGTCGTAAGATGTCTCCGTCAACTGTCTGTTTTTTGGTAAGCGTTCACTTACTATCGAGCCGCCTCCCTCTTTCCCTAAGTCATCATAGTAGGTATATGACGGGTAAAATACCTTGTTATTGGCAAAATACTTATTACCGCCCCATGTGGTTTTAAAATGAAGGCCTTCCATTAATTTTAAATCGGCGAAAAAACTCGAAGTAACAGTATATTTCGGGAAAAAGTTCCTTCCGGTTGCATTAAGATTTGAATAAGTCACCGGATCCAATCCCCACCATTCAGCGCCGGAGCGAAGACCATGATGAGGTCCGCCTGTTCCTTCCATGCCTCCTACCTTTGGGGAAATAGTAGGGGTATATTGTAAGGCATACATCAGCAAAGTATTTTCGGATGACTGGTATGGAGTTTCGTGTTTTTTGGAATGTGAAGCAAATGAGTTAATGCCTATTTTAAGCCAGCTTGTGACATCTGCATCCAGGTTCAATCTTATATTATATCTTTTGAACCATGAATTAATTACAATACCTGTTTCATCGAGCAGATCGCCCATTAATGAATATCTTATTTTGTCTGTTCCGCCGGAAAACTGGAGATTATGATTTTTCCTGATCCCTTTCTGCATGACTTCAGCTATCCAGTCAGTTCCTTCCCCAAAACTTGCCATTTGTTCATCCGTGTAAAAAGAGGCTACATTTGCATTAATTAACGATTCATTCTGCAATCTGACAAAATCCCTGGCATTTAAGGCATGCGGAATTCTTATTCCCTGGCTAAATCCGGTAGTAAAATCGTACTGAATCTTTCCTTTTCCGGGTTGCCCGGTTTTCGTGGTTATAATAATTACTCCATTTGCAGCTCTGGTTCCATAGATCGCACAGGCTGAAGCATCTTTCAATATATTGACGGACTCAACGTCCTGAGTGCTTACCATGTTCATATCTCCTTCGATCCCGTCAATGAGAACAAGAGGGGTTGTATTGCCAAAAGTCCCGAGACCCCGGATACGGATTGTTGCCCCTGCTCCCGGGGCACCTGAATTTCTGACTACTTCAACGCCAGGGGCACGCCCCTGAATAGCCTGAGCGACACTGGTGACGGTTTGTTTTGCCAATTCCTCGGCATCGACTTTTACCACAGAACCCGTCAGGTTCATTTTTTTCTGGGTACCGTATCCCACAGCCACAACTTCTTCAATACCGATGGTTTCTTCAGCCATCGTGATATTAATAACTATTTGGTTTCCTGTAATTACCTCTTGAGTCCGCATCCCCACAAACGAAAAAATCAACACATCGTCTTTGGAAATATCTGAAATAGAGTATCTTCCATCATTATTGGTAACCGTTCCCGTACTCGTCCCCTTTATTATAACAGACACACCGGGCAACGGATTTCCGCCGGAGTCGGTTACCTTCCCGGTCACATTTTGTTGCTGTTGCACAGCATCGTTGTTACCCGACAAAACGATCTGCCTGTTGACGATGGTGTACCTCACATCCGTCTTACCGAATAACTGTTGAAGTACTTCGGTAATCGTCTGGTTATCAACAGTCAAGTCTACTTTCCTTTCCACATCGATGATCTTTTTGTTGTAGAGGAAGTAGAAATCGGTCATCGATTCAATCTTACTGATAACTTCTTCGACTGTGGCATCCTTCAGATTAAAGTTTAGCCGCGTCGTCTGGGAATAACTCTGGACTGCCATTAGCTGTCCAAGGGTGATCAGGATTAGAAAAACAGTCAGTTTCATGATCATTAAAATCTTGCGGAGAAAACACTTTCTGTGTGTTCTCCAGATAAAACATTGGTTTTTTTCCATAATTTTGTACAGATTTAGTTTTACATACTTGAATTAAATCTATGGTTTCCTGCCCCTTTGGGCATGATCCTAAACTTAAAGGAAGGTGGCGCAAACACCTTCCTTTATTTTATTGCTTTCGTATGATCACTTTTTGCTTTAAGTAATCACCGTTCGGCAAAGA
>CAZOYZ010000059.1:0-6285 GCA_964584045.1 uncultured Prolixibacteraceae bacterium
GTTGAATGCACTGTTTGCTACCTTTTACAGGGGTGCAGCGGGAAAAATATTCATTGGAGGCAATCCGGGAGAAAAAGCCTGCGATCGAGGCATCGCAGAAAGCAGGGGTTGGAAGGTGAGTCTCAGGTATTAAGTTCAGAGTTTGGCGCTGTGGGCTTGTTTTTTCGTGGATTGCATGTTGCAGACAGCAACAGCTGAGCAGTTTGTGGTTGACTCTGATCAGCAATAGTTTTAAGAAAGAAAAAGTTATCTACAGGCAAATATCCTGTTTATTTAAGAATTACAAAGGACTGAAAATCAATCTTCTTCCCTGCTCCTTATACATCATAGATATTAGCTCCTGTCGAAGAAATCCTCAATTATTACAAAAGGAAATGCGGTCAGACAGATTACTTAAAGGAATTGGACAACTCTCTGATTGATGACGCTATGGAAGTCTTGCTTTAAATCAGTTTCTGACTCTTCTGTAGTAAACATTATTGACACCACGGCGAAAGTGGTTTGCAAGAGAAGAGCGGGAACAAAAACATTGTCGCAGATAAATAAAAGCCAATGTTGCCGTGTAATTTTTGTATATTTATCATTCAACTGAAATTAAATCCTCGACCCAAGATAATGCTAACAAACCAGTCGGTAATAACAGATATAAAGGCCATTATAGCCCAGATGAGAGAAAACGCTATCCGTGCGGTTGACCATCAACGAACATTGATGTATTGGCACATTGGTAAGTGTATTTTTGAAGAAGAGCAAAAAGGAAGCTTGCACTTAGTCTTTACTTATTCGTCTGCTATTTCTTCGGATATTGCGCGCTCTGGACGAGAATTTCTCCAATTTAGTGTTGAGCGGAATATGAAGGCAATTGGCAGGGTCTTAAATTCCGTCAAATAAGCGTTTGATTCTGGATTTCATGATCATTTTGACAGTTATATTTCATTAATTCAATGATTTATATCAATTTTGGTTTCCCCGGCTTGTCATTGGCTTTATACTATCTGGGAATAACTTTGTATCATATAAGAGTATTTGATCATTTGGATTTTTTAATTTTGGCGAAATGAAAATCAAAAATCAACCAATTTAAAAAATATCCGGAAAATGAAAAAAATTTACACTATTCTGTTGTTGCTGCTGTCGATCGCATTTCTCAGCGGGCACGCGCAAACAAATGATTTCTCAAAGAAAGGAATGAAAGTGTTTAATCCCCAGCTCCTCAATCTTGGCTTCTCAAGTCTCAGTTTTAAATCTTCTGGATCTGGATCTGAAAGTACTGATTTAACCCAGTTTGGATTAGCTGCTTCTGGCGGATACGCTATTCAGGATAATCTATTTATTTTAGGGCAGGTAGGGGCACAGTCGTTCAAGTTTAGTGAAACAAATTTTTCTTTCTTTTCACTTGGGGGAGGCGCGCGTTATTATCTTCCCAAAAATTTTTACGCAGGGGCAGGCTTGCTTTTAAATCATGGCAAAATTAAAGGGGTCGGAGATTCAGGCATAGATATAGACGATGAAGATTCAGAACTGGATACTGAATCAGATCTGGGCACAACGATGGTGGAATTTCGTTTGGAAGCTGGGTATTCCTACTTTCTTCTTCCTTCTGTAGCACTTGAGCCTTCAATTAGCTACGGAACTAAAATTGCTGGAGGTAAGGTTGAGAACTATGATAATAAACTTACCTACAGCAGGTTTGGAATTAACCTTGGCGTCAGCGTTTTCTTTTAGAAACAACATTCGCAGTATATTAAATAGCATTAACGTACTATTTTTTCAGAAAAACAGAGAGCCATTCAGCTAATTCCTGATTTGGCTTTCTGTTTTTTTCATATTTTTAGAAATAATTGTACTGCAAAAAGTTTTTTCAAATGGAGATAGAAAATAAGTTAAGAGAATTACTAATGCCTGTTTTGGGCATACCGTCGATTGATAAAATTCAACCGGAACAGTCGCTTGTCGATGATTTGGGTGCAGAAAGCATCGATTTTGTTGAAATCCTCTACCTGATTGAAACAAATTTTGGTGTAAAAATCCGCGTTCAGGAAATTACCATGATCGACTATGCCTCGGCAGATATGCCAACCGATGGTAAAGTGACAAAAATAATTGCGGATAAGCTTAACGCGGATTTCAAAACGGACAAGTTTAAAGAAGGACAAACAGTAAGAGACATTTACAAAAACTTTACCGTTCGCGACCTGGCAACAATTATTGCTCTAAAAATGGACTCATCAAAAGGCGAAGCATGAGGTTCTATTTGGTTGACCGCATAAAAGAGGCTTGCCCGGGAAAATACGTCGAAGGGCTCAAGTGTATCTCAATGAGCGATGATATTTTCAATGAGCACTTCCCTGGATTTCCGGTTTTCCCCGGCTCACTTATTTTGGAAGGTCTCGCGCAAATGAGTGGGCTTTTTTTCGAGTATTGTCTTCAACAACAAGGCATTACCGGCAAAAGAGCAGTTCTAACCCTGGTTAATCGCATGAAGTACCGAAAAATAGTTATTCCAGGCGATTGCCTCAATTATCGGGCCGACGTAACAGTGTTCTATCCCAACGAATATGCTACCGTTTCAGTATTAGCAACCTGCGAAGGGAAAAAATGTGCCGAAGGTGAGCTTTTCTTCAGTTTCCTTGATGTGATGGACGAGGAGATGAAAAAAACAAACGACAGGCTTATGGCGCTTGCATTTCGAAATGCCCGAATAATCTCCGCAGAATGAGAGTGATATATACCAAATATCTTTCCGGAGAAGACATCCCGGTTTATGACTTTGCAAAAAAACGGAAACTTGTAAAATATTACACACGCGAGACCATGGCCGCAATCGTCGCGGTAAGTAAACTATACGAGGGGCTGACAGTCGGTCAGGATATGCCTTTTTTTTACTCAACCGGGGAAGTTGAAATGCTTCAGTTCTACAGAAACATAGCTACTCAATACGCAACGGTTCAAAGTGAGTTCTCGTCTCTCGGGTTCATCGAATACATCCTTCCCACGATTTCGCCGCTTGAGCAGTTTAAGATGATGCGAAACATGACGGCTTGCTTTGTCTCGATCGAAAATGGGCTGAAAGGCGATAATGCCGTGCTTCTTTCATCGGCTTCCGGATTGCTTTATTCGGCACTCTTTGCACAAACAGATGGTCCGGTTTTGATTGGTACCGGGAAACAATATGCCGACGGAACTGTGGAATGTGGATTTGCCGAAATCTTCCGTAGCGAGATTGAGAATCACCCGATGCTCAACAGTTCTGGTGACGCAATAACATTATTCAAAAATTCTCCTTTCATAGATCATGTCGATAGTAATAACAGGATTTGAGATACAATCCCCATTGGGAAGCACTTTACAGGAAAATCTGTCCAACCTCCGGAATGGCAGTCCATGCGTCGGCGCTATCCAAAACATCGATACCGAAGGGTTTACGATGAAAGCGGCCGGCGAATATCGCGAAGGCGGCCAGGTTCTGGAAACACCGCCAAACATCGACCGAAAGGTTTATTTTCTTGATCAGGTTTTGAAGCGGCTGTTTGAAAAAACAGGCATTGATTTACGCTATGATCCTTCGGAACGCCTGATGAACATAGGTTCAGGGGTTGATTACATCGATATTGCGGCATATTTTCTCGACAAAGAATATGAAAAACCGATGGATGAAAAGCCTCATTCGTATTACAAAACGGCCGGGCAAATCAAGCAGCTTGCCGATCATTACCAGATTGCAGGCGGATGCAATATTTTCGCAGCAGCCTGTGTTGCTTCAGCTCAGGCAATCGGACTTTCATACCGAATGCTGAAACATGGCATGAAACGGGCAATTATCACCGGAGGTAGCGAATCGATGATTTCGTATGTCAATTACATGGGATTCTACCTTCTTGGAGCCATGTCGGCAGACACGAATCCGGAAACATCCTGCAAACCGTTCGACAGGCGAAGAAGCGGCACGGTGCTTGGCGAAGGAACCGCCATGCTTTTGCTCGAAGACAGCAGTTTGGCTGACCCGGAATCAATCATCGCTGAAATTGCCGGTTATGGCTGCACAATGGATGCCTACGCCATTACAGACCCCGATCCGTCGGCAAAAATGCTGGCCAAAGCAATCGAGCTGGCCTTAGATGATGCCGGAGTTACTCCTGATGTCATCGATTGCGTACATCTCCACGGTACCGGAACACCCAAAAATGCGCCTGCCGAATATCTTGCCCTCCGTCAGATTTTTGGAGACCGGGTTTCTGAACTTCCTGTGTATTCGATGAAAGGACAAATCGGGCACTTGATTGGGTCATGCACCGCTGTCGAAATGCTTGGGGTGATTCATTCCATACAAAATCAGGAAGTTTTACCAACGCTGAACTTCGCAGAAAGAGATTCGGAAGCTCCTTTGTTTGTAGTTCAGGAGAAACCGTTGTCCATGCCAATTAATTACGTCCTCAAATTGAATTCGGCTTTTGGCGGGCACAACACTGCTTTGGTCATTAAAAAACACAATAACAGTTAAAATGGGGAAAATTGTAATTACCGGCGCAAGTTCCGCGATAGGTTGGGCCATTGCTCAGGAGTTGGCGAAATTAAACAAACCCATGCTTTTGCACTGCAACAAAAACAAGGATTTGCCTTTGTCAGAATTGTCGGCAAACGCAGAAGTTATCACAGCAGATTTTTCTTCTCCGGATGATTTGAAGCAATTCATTGACAAGCTCGACGACACTGACATTTTGGTTAATGCAGCCGCATATACCGTTACCGAGCTTATTCCCCAAACAAGTGACGAGTCAATCGAAAAAATGATAGCTGTCAACATTACTGCGCTCTCAAAAATTTGCAAGGCCGTTATCCCCCAAATGTGCATCAAAAGAAGAGGTGTGATCGTCAATATTTCCTCGGCAACGGCTTCTAAAGTCTATCGCGGACAGGGCATTTATGCCGGGACAAAGGCATTTGCCGAGACTTTCTCGAAAGCGATCGCGGCAGAATACGGCAGAAAGGGAATTCGTTGCAACTGCGTCGCGCCGGGAGCAATCAACACCGGCACATTATCGCTGTTGTTGAACATTGCGGAAGATCAGGTTAAGCAGGTGAATGCTGCAAACAGGCTGGGTACGCCCCAGGATGTCGCTGCTGTAGTTTTTTTTCTATGTCGGGAAGATAACTCTTTTATCAATGGTGCCGTATTGCATGTTGATGGAGGACATTGGATGGGAATTTAAACAACCTGAATGAAAATGTGTAGTTTAAAAAATCAGCGGTTGAAATCAGTCTGGCTTCTGACGATGCTATTTTTGGTGGCTTTTTCCTGTTCCAAAGAAGACGAAGAACCTGGCTATCAGGGGAAGTGGCTTTTCGAAAAAGCTGTTCCGGAACTGGATGTGAGTTATTCTGGTTCCTACATTTATATCAAATTTGATAAGTCGTTCGAGTTCTTCGATTCCAGCAAAAACATGCTGATCATTGGGAAACCCGAGCACTTTCATTTGAGCGGGATCAAGCTCGAACTGACAGATCCGGACACCAAAGAAAAATACTTCTTTACCATTCTGAGCAGGAAACAGGATATTCTTGTGCTTCGCACATCAGTCTTTGGGCGTGAAACCGAAATTACGATGAGGAAAGTAAGCGAATGAGAAAATGTCTTCAGATTATGGCATTCAGTCAAAGATGTTTGAAACCTGAATACAGGCTGCAAAGAGTTCTTCTTTTCTGCCTGATTCTCATGAATGGGAGTCTGGCCAGTGCCCAGTCCGACGTTCGTTTGGAGCAATGCCGGAAGCAGGCCCGCGAACAATTTTCAGGCAGCAGACAAACAAGCTTGGTTGGCCAGTCAGCAGCCGAACAGCAACGCCTGCTCAAAAAGATTGTTCGGCCCGAAGTGTCGGCCTACGGTTTGGCTGCTTACCTTTCGGATGTACCCGATCCGGCGAGTGCGCTGGCTTACGCTTTCGATTTTGATCCTGTTCCGCACGAACGCTTAAACGCCGGAGTGTTTCTGTCTCAGCGGATATACAATGGCGGCGAATACAAGTTGAAGGAAGAAGAAATCAGGCTGAATGCCAGGCTGGAGGAACAGAAGATTGAGGAAAACCTGATGTACATTGAAAACCTGGTTGATGAGGTTTTTCTCGGCATCATCCTCGCGGAAAAAGAAATACAGATATATCAGAAACAGCGCGAGGTTGTAGTTGCGCGGCTAAAAGACTCGAAAGCGCTTGTTCAGGAAGGCAAATTACTGAAGAAAGACGAACTTCAGGTTGAGATGGCGCTCGTTGAACTTGAATCGCAAATCGG
>CAZOYZ010000059.1:6385-11532 GCA_964584045.1 uncultured Prolixibacteraceae bacterium
GAAATCATGAAACGAAACCGCATAGTTGTAAACCTTTCAAATTTTTCCGGAAATGAATAGAAGCGATTTACTGATTTTTCTGATCCCGTTTTCAGTTCTTTTAACCGGGTGCCTCAATCAGGATGTGCCGGTGGCCTACGGAAACTTTGAAGCCAAAGAGTGGCGTGTTGCATCGTCCGGCTCCGGAGAAATCGTTTCGCTGTCGGCTAAGGAAGGCGAAAAGCTCCTGAAAGATCAGGTTGTGGGGCAAATCGACACCACCGAGCTATCGCTGCAAAAAACCCGAATCGAAGATCAAATTGCGGCACTTCGCTCGTCGCTGCCCAATGTTGCCATTCAGGTTGATGTGTTGAAGCAAAAAAAGAAGGTTGCGGAAGAAGAATATTCGCGGGTAAAGAACCTGGTTGAGGCAGGTGCGGCCAATCAAAAAAAGCTCGACCAAATCGACGACGAAATAAAGCTGACCGAAAAGCAGATTACCGCTACAGCATCGTCGCTGCAACGCGAAACAGCTGGTATCCTGGCCCAAATCGAAGCCCTCCGGATGCAACTGGATGTGATCGTCCATCGCATACGTCAATGCACAATCGTCAATCAGGAAGAAGGAACTGTACAGTACAAGTTCGCTGATTTGCACGATTTTACCAATATCGGCAAACCGTTGTACCAAATGACCGACGCGCGGGAAATGACGCTTCATACCTGGCTATCGGGAGAAGCGCTTACGCAGGTACATTTATCCGACGAACTGAAAATCGGAGTCGATGCTCCCGACGGAAAATTGAAATACTACACCGGGAAAGTAACCTACATTGCCGAAAAACCTGAATTTGCGCCCAGCCAGGTTCAGACAAAGAAAAACCGAAGCTTATTGCATTACCATGTGAAAGTAAGTGTCCCGAACGACGGCAATTTAAATCCGGGAACGCCAGCCGAAATTTTTCTTCCGGCAAAATGATTGAAGCCCGGCAGATATCGAAGCGTTTTGGCCAGCATCAGGTGTTGTGCGACTTGAATTTCTCGGCACGCGAAGGCGAGATATTGGGTATCATGGGAGCAAATGGAGCTGGAAAATCAACACTCTTCAACATTCTGGCCACCCTCGACGAATCGTTCGATGGCCATGTTCGGGTTATAGGTTTGGATATTCGGAAAAACAAGCAACAAATAAGGGAAAAAATTGGCTATGTCCCCGGAAGGTTTTCGCTTTATAGTGACTTAACCGTTGAAGAAAACCTGTCGTTTTTTGCTTCGGCATACGGTTATCCAATGAGCGGCGTTATCGAGCGTTGTCCGAAGTTGTGGCAAAATCTGGAACCTTTTTCAGGCAAACAGGCAAAACATTTGTCGGGCGGGATGAAACAGAAGCTGGCGGTTTGTTGCGCGCTGGTTCACGATCCGAAATTGCTTTTGCTCGACGAGCCAACCACCGGCATTGATCCGGTTTCGCGTTATACGCTTTGGCAGGAACTGAAAGCGCTTCAGAAGACCGGGACAACGATTCTGATCAGCACTCACTACCTGGAAGAAGCTGCCATTGCCGACCGCGTTTTATTTATTCACGAAGGCAAACAGTTAATGCTTGATCTTCCTGAAAATATTCTGGCCCGATACCGGAAAACTCTGCTTTCCATATCAGGTTATCCGGTTCAGCAATTGTACCGGAATTTGCTTGATTTGCCTTATTCTGCCAGAACTTACATTCGGGGAGAAAACTTATTTGTTGCTTTGCCTCAGGGTTTTTCTGCGGACCTGGTAGCCGATTTTCTTAGGCAAAAAGGTTTAGGAAGCGCTATCATAGAACCAGCCAATCCGGACATGGAAGATGTTTTCATCGATCAATTGGTTGATTATAAAGGAGAAGGGAGCCATGAGAATCCACGCCGATAGATTAACCCGCGACTTCGGATCGCTCAGAGCGGTAAATGAGGTGTCGATTTCGGTGGGCGAGGGCGAAATCATGGGACTGCTCGGCGCCAACGGAGCAGGCAAATCGACACTTATCCGGATGCTCTGCGGGATCATCAGGCCCAGCGGGGGAACCGCAGAAGTGGCAGGTTTTCGCCTGGCCGATCAGGGAAGAAAAATCCGGCAACACATTGGCTATATGGGACAGAACTCAACCTTGTTCGAAGATTTGACTGTGCGGGAAAACATTGAGTTTTATGGCGCTGTGTATCATATGAGCCGCAAGGAAATTCTTGATCGGTCGGAGGAGTTGATGCGTGAGCTTCAGATTGGCCGGTATGCCGATCAACTAATTCGCACCCTCCCGTCGGGCTGGCGCCAGATGCTGGCATTTTCGACTGCTATGCTGCACCGCCCAAAGATTGTTTTTCTCGACGAGCCAACCAGCGGTCTCGATGCACTCAGCCGGCGTGAGCTGTGGAACCTCGTTTCGCTGGCTGCCGGAGACGGAACGACAATCATGGTCAGTACGCATTACCTCGACGAGGCATTCTATTGCGACCGGTTGGTCATTCTGGAGAATGGCTGTGTAAAAGCCGAAGGAAAACCAAATGATCTTAAAGCGGCAGGCGGCAGCGACGGACTTATTCACTTTTTTATCGAAGATAACAAATGAAACGAACCGCCGGGATACTGTCTGTCGCACGAAAGGAAACCCGTCATATCTGGCGGGACAAACTGAGCATGCTCATTCTGTTCGGGTTGCCGGGACTTATTGTTGGTGTTTTTGGTTTTGTTCTTTCCTTCGAGATCAAAGAGGTGCCGGTGGCGGTGCTCAACGCTAAGCACGACCCAGGAATTGAGCGGTTGTTTCAGAAAATCGACGCTTCACCGTGTTTCCATGTGGTAAAAAGCTTAAGCCATTCCGGAGAAATCATCGATGCTTTTGCCAGTCACAACATCAAAATGGTAGTTGTTGCCGATCATGAACCGGCGAAAGCCCTTGTTTCGGGAGACCTGCCTGAAGTTCACATTTTCATGGATGGCTCCGAATCGAAGCTTGCTATTGCTGCCGGAAGTATAACCAGAAATCTGGTCGCCTCTTTTTCCCGCGAGGAGTTTCCTGAAGCTACGGCTGGCGCTGTATTTCCCGAACCCACCGTTCGTTTTCTTTACAATCCTGAACTTCGAAGAGAAGTGATGCCCATCCCAGGACTGATGATGATCATCTTCATTCTTATTTCTGCCATCATGCTGAGCGTTAGCATTGTGAAAGAAAAAGAGCAGGGAACGCTAAAACTGCTGACCCTGACGCCTGTTTTGCCCCGCGACATGGTTTTGGGCAAGTCTTTGCCGTACCTTTTCATTACCATATTCCACATATTTTCCGTTTGGCTGATCAACTATTTTGTTTTTGGCGTGACCATCGCCGGAAGTTCGCTGCATTTTCTGGCACTGAACCTTTTGTTTGCAATCAACTCGATGGCTTTTGGTTTGTTGATTGCCTCCCGGGTTCAGCGGCAAATCGAAGTGGCGATACTTTGCTGGCTGTTTTTGTTTATCCCCAATGTTTTTCTTTCAGGATTTATTTTCCCGCTGATTACCATGCCGGATTTTTTGCAAACACTAGCCTGGGTGATGCCGGGAACTTCGTTTATCGAAGCATACCGGGGAATTGTTTTTAAAGGTACCGGATGGCTCGAAAACGCACTGCCGTTTGCGTTGCTGCTGGCCCAGATCGTTTTGGTTCTGGCAATTTCGGCAAGAGGCTTTAAACACCAAAAAGCTGGCCGATGAAAACACTGTTTGCAATCATACAAAAGGAAATGAGGCAATTAAGGCGAAACACTTTGTTGCTCGTTATCATTTGCGTCAGCCCGGTGATTATCCTGGGAATAATTCCCTTTTCACTTGAAAAACAGGTAAAAATCAACCTCAGCATGGTCGATCAAGACAAAACCGCCACAAGCCGGATGATGGCATACCGGATGCAGGCATCGCCGTTCTATTCCAGTGTTGCGAGCGAAACAACCTTAGACGGAGCTTTGTCGCGGATCAGAAAAAACAAAAGCGACATCGCCCTGGTGATTCCTGAAAATTTTGAGCGCGACGCTGATTTGGGTAATCAGGAACCCTTGTTTTTGGCCATCGACGGAACCCATACGCTCAATGCCCAAAGTCACCTGGCATTTCTCGAAGAAGAGCTTCAATCTCAACTATCGGGAGGCAAAGAAAATGGATGGGCCAAGGTGCATTACCTGTTCAATCCGGAATTGGATGGCCGGATCTATTTTATCGTTTCGCTCCTTATTTTGCTGGTGACACTGATCGGCGTCTGCCTGATCACGATCAACATTGTGAGCGAAAAGGAGTCGGGCATGTGGTCGCAGTTGCAGGCAACACCGCTTTCATTACTCCAATATCTCGCGGCAAAACTGGTTGTTTTTGCAGCGGTTGGGTTGGCTGAAATGATCATTGGTCTGGTCTTTTGCAGGGCAGTGTATTCGTTTGTTGTTTTGGGACCCATCTCAGATTACCTGCTGCTAACACTGATATTTCTGTTCCCCATGCTGATGCTGGGAGTTTTCATTGCTTCAATCACCAAAAATCAGGTTCAGGCCGTTTATATGCTGGTGTTTGTGTTGCTATCCGTTATCCTGATGAGTACCATGTTCTCGTTTCTGAATGCGATGCCCGACTGGGCACAAAAAATGAGGTTTCTAAACCCACTTTATTATATGCTCGATGCTTCGCGGCTGATGGTACTCAAAGGTTTCTCGCTTGCAACAGTCTGGGTTCAGACCGGCATACTTGTTTTTCAGGGGATCGTCCTGTCGGTTGCTACGCTGCTGATGTTTCGTTCCCCATCGTCATTAAACCAGAATTGAAATGAAGAATAACTCAAATTACGACATGCTTCAGGCATTGTGCGAAAGCCGCAGAAGTTGCAGAAAATTTCTGCCCGATCCGGTTTCTCAGGAGCTGATTGATCAGATTCTGAAAACGGCAGCGACGTCTCCGTTCGCTTCAGGAAGAAGGAATTGGAAAATTCTGGTCATCCGCGATAGAGAAATTTATGCACGACTGGTTCAGCTTGTAAAGGAACGGGCCGAAAACATGGCTGCTGAAATGGACGAAGATATCGCATTTCTGTTTCGCCGCTACGTGCAAAACTTCACTCAGTTCGAGGAAGCACCGGTTTTGCTGATTCCTGTTTTCAGGATCGCGCCGATTATGCA
>CAZOYZ010000059.1:11632-13788 GCA_964584045.1 uncultured Prolixibacteraceae bacterium
ACATTTGTTTTTAATCAGATGAAAGTGAATACTTTCGTACTTCGTAACGACTGCGGCGATTGCGTTTTGATCGATCCAGGTTGTGAGACCCCGGACGAACAACGAAAACTCGCCGACTTTCTGGATGAAAACCGTTTAAAACCAGTTGCAATTTTGCTCACGCACGGCCACTTCGATCATGTTGCCGGTACTTCTTTTCTGGTTGAGAAATTTGGCTGCGATTGTTGGCTTCATCCTGAAGATGAAAAGGAAATTCATCAGGCCGAAGATATAGCAAAGAATCTTGGTATGAAATTATCCAGTATCCGGCATCCGCGCCGCCACGTAAACGACGGGGAGGTAATTCAGGTTGGTCAATTCCGGATGAAAGTCTTGCATATTCCCGGGCACACTGGCGGGTCAGTCGCAATCTTCGAAATTCAAAATAATTGGTTGTTTGCAGGAGACACTTTGGTAAAAGGTTCTTTGGGTTTTTCGAATTTGGGATATGGCGAATTAATGACGCATCTGAAAAATAAAATCCTTCCGTTGCCCGATGAAACGGTCATTTTCTGCGGACATGGCCCAACGACAACCATTGGACAAGAGAAAAAAAGTAATCCTTTTTTCAGGAGAATTGCCTAAGCTTATCTGAGTAACCTGAGATTTTATTCGACTGTTGTTAGGCGTAAACAGCGTTCCAGAAGAAGTTGGTTTTTTTTCATATTTTTGGTCTTTTATTTCTATTGAAAAAACCGACTTGAATGCAAAGAGGAATCCTCTCAACGATCCCGATGTTTGTTTGCGCGTTTTGGTTTGCGGCGCTCCTGACCGATTTCCGTGGCCGCAATCGCTCGAAGAAAATGTTGAGTTTGTTTATGTTCTCGGCATTTCTCCTTTATCTGGGCCATGCTATTTATTTCCATCGTGAATACGAAATCTATCGTCATGTAGATAGCGTGTACACTTTTTGTTCGCTGTCGGTTTGTCCGCTCTACTACCTCTATATAAAGTCGCTCACTTGCAGGGTGATGACTTTGAAGGACTTTTGGGTGTTGCTTCCGTCTTTTTTTGTGGCGCTGTTCAGCTTTTTGCTATACCAGGTGATGTCGGATGAAGAAAGTAGTGCGTTTGTCAGAAAGGTGTTGTTTGGAGAGGCGGTTGATTATAATTTTTCGATATGGGGAAAACTCCAATTTTTTAGAACAAGACTGTTTGTTGTCGTATTTCTAATTCAAGTGGCATGTATTTTAAAAAATGGTATTAGACGAATCAGGATTTACCACGAGCAGTTGTCGGGGTTCTACTCTAACATGCAGAAGAAAGAACTTTCAAAAATCAATGTCATGCTGTATTTTTTTGTTGGGATCTCCACGATGTCAGTTTTGTTTAGCATCATCGGCAGAATCCCTTTCCTCAAGTCAGACTGGTTGCTCCTGATTCCTTCTCTCCTTTTTAGTTCGCTTTTGTTCGCAGGCGGAATGATTGGTTTCAGGCAAGACTTTTCTGTTGACGATTTTGCAAAAGATCAGGATCGCGATCAAAAGCTGGAGACAGTGGCAGAGGGAACCGCCATTTTCAATGAAAGCGACATTCGGTTAAAAATTCTGGAGGAAAACCTCATCGCGCTGATGGAAGATCAGCAACTATTTAAGCAACCCGACCTGAAGATCACAGACTTATCGGTACGGCTTGGAAGCAATCGTTCGTATGTGTCCCGCATTATTAATATACAACTCAATACCACTTTTCCCGACTTTGTTGGGAAGTATCGCATTGAACACGCGAAGAAGATGCTGCTCAATTTCCAAAGGTCGGTAACCATGAACGAAATAGCAGAGCAATCGGGCTTCCCAAGCGAAAGTACATTCTATCGGGTGTTCAAACAGGAAATGAAGATTTCGCCCAAAGCCTGGCGGCAACAACAAATGACCAAATGCAATGGGGGTAATGCCGATGAAGCTTAAGAAAAAGATTCGGATAATATCAGCCCTTGTCTTCGGTGAGGCTGGCAATCGGTACAAAAGCTTTATGCTGGATTGTTTCAACCATATTTATATCTTTAGAACTCCTGACCTGACGTAAATTTCATGTCGCGATTTCAAAGTTAAGCACCAGGTCAGTACCGGGATATTTTGTATGACAGGCGTTGATTTGTTGGATTACTTTCTGAAGGG
>CAZOYZ010000059.1:13888-16834 GCA_964584045.1 uncultured Prolixibacteraceae bacterium
AAGGGTAACAGCAGCAGTACCCCTGCTTCGGGGACACTTTCGCAGGCTTCAAAATATATCGGGGTGGTATCTATTTTGTGCCGAACGGCCAATTCCCTTTCTTCGATCCGGGTGGCCCCCATACCGAGCAGTTCACTGGCAAGCAGATCCAACTGGTTGCGACGGGAGGGTATGCCGGGAAAATGGGAAGCTGCATTTGCATAACGATCATTTTCCTGCAAAAATGCGACTTCCTCTTTTACGATCCAAATCCAATAACTATCTGATTTGTATTTCTCAGGTCAGGAGTTCTGAAATTTCGGCAGGTCTTACTTTTGATGTTATCAACAGGGGATACAAGACCTATTTCGCAACATGAGTGATATTTTGGTTATCCTCCGTTTAAATGAAGGGGTACCCAATGTTTCAATTTAGAATAATTCTTTCCGTCTCAGATATTTGACTTTAGCTCAAATTATTGTAAATTGTAATGCAATGAAAACTAAAGCTATATCTAATATTCATTTTAAGTTGAAAAGTATGGGCAAAATATTTTTGCAAAGAGAAAATGTAAATAGGACATCCACTCTTGTGATCACATTAATGATGATAATGGCATTTACAACAGGATGTAATCCTATTGTAGGAGAATGGGTTTCAGGCAATGAAGCATTTATATTTTATAATAACGGTAGATTTGAAAACTTTAAGGCATGGCGAGATCAAACCCCCGGCGGGCATGTGGAAGGGTTGGGTTATGGAATGCCCCAGCCAACTGGCCCTTGGTATTGGCGATTATCGAAAGAGGGAACTTATGAAACAGACTTCAATCGTGATCCTGCCTGGATAGATCTAATTTTTGTATCGAAAGGAGTAGAGACAAGAAGACAAGGAATAATTAAAATTATAGATGATGACTTATTCTGGTTGCAGTTTAATAACCATAATGATACACGACCACCCTCCTTTAACGATCGTGAAGCGATTTATCGTTTTTCGAGAGCAGCACATAATGAAATTGGTGAAATGAAGAAAGTTGTACCTGAGTAATCTTGAATTGAATCATTATAACAAGTAAAAAAAGCGATAGGGAATTTTTCTGGAATTAAACTGCTCTATGGCCAAAAAACGCCAACTAATGTATCAAATCATGTATCAAAAAAAGAGCTACAACTTTTTAATCATTGTAACTCTCTGATTATTAGTGGGCCCAACTGGGCTTGAACCAGTGACTCCCTGATTATGAGTCAGGTGCTCTGACCAACTGAGCTATGGGCCCTGAACTGTCTATGATAAAATCACTCCCTGTTTCAGCCGGAAATTCCGGTCGTTTTTAACCGGCTCCCAAGCATAGTTCCCGCAAGCTTTACCGCTTTCATTCAGGGATTGCAAGTTTACGATATTGTCTGAAATTACACAAATAAAAAATTAAAAAACCGTCGCCTGCCCGGTCATGCTTTCTCTTCCGCCGCCTTTTCTTCCTTCCTCTTTTGCTCCAAACGGCTGAACAGCTTCCAATAAAATAAGATGATACTAAAAATACCGATGGTAATCGAGGAATCGGCGATGTTAAATACCGGCCGGAAAAACAAAAACTCATTTCCTCCCAGCCCGGGGATCCACCGGGGATAATGGCCTGTAATCAGCGGGAAATAGAGCATGTCGACTACTTTACCATGCAAAAAGGAGGCATATCCTCCTCCCTCAGGAAACAGCGTAGCCACCTGCCCGTAACTTTCATTGAAGATCAGACCGTAAAAGGCGCTGTCAATAATATTTCCGATCGCTCCGGCCAATATCAGTGAAACGCATACCACAAATCCCATGGGTACATCTTCCCGCCTGACCAGTCTGACCAGGTACCAGCCTATTGCAATGACCGCAATGATCCGGAAAATACTCAGGAACATCTTACCGTATTCTCCTGCAAATTCAAATCCAAAGGCCATCCCGTTATTCTCGACAAAGTGAATGAGGAACCAGTTACCGATTACCGGAAATTCCTCTCCGAGATACATGTTTGTTTTAATCCATATCTTAACAGCCTGATCGGCTAAGAGAATCAAAAAAACAATTAAAAATGATGTTTTAAGTTTCGACATGATGATGACTCATAAAAAATGATTGGAAGAGGTACCTCCAATCATCCCGCTGTATAGATTGTTCATTTACATTAGTCGTTTTATACGCTCGGCATAGTCTCAAACTCCGTTTGGCCTCTGCCCTCGCTTAAATAAAACGTTCTCCTTATTTCTGTTTATTTTTCGCGTCGATACTCAGTGTCGCATGAGGTACGGCTCGCAATCTCTCCTTGGAAATGAGTTTACCGGTCTCACGACAGATGCCGTATGTTTTATTTTCAATACGGATTAATGCAGCCTGTAAATGCTGTATAAATTTCTGCTGGCGCTGTGCCAGCTTGCCGGCTTCTTCCTTGGAAAGCGTCGCAGCCCCTTCTTCCAGCACTTTGAAAGTAGGAGAAGTATCCTGCGTGTCATTCCCGTCGCTCTGAGTAAGTGAATTCTTGTACAGCTCGTAATCTTTCTGCGCTTTTCCAAGTTTAGACAGGATCAGTTGTTTGAATTCCTCGAGCTCAGCATCCGAATATCTGGTTTTCTCTGCCATAACCAATAAAATTAAGTTTATTTGTTTACGGATCCTGAATGTTTTTCCATTCGGTTCCTAAATTACTAAAATAATTTGGAATTGAATGACATTTGTCCTGTACCGGTATCAATTCCTTTTTTCGACGAAGATCAGCGCTTCCACGCCCTGGTCAATTTCAACGACACTTCCCTGCCCGTTGCCCAACTGGTCGACCAGCACTAGCTCACGGGCCAGTGTCTGACTGCTTATATAGTCTTTAAAGTTAATCACAGCTTCATTAAAATAGTCATTCCTGACAATCTTCAGCGTGATGCGGTCTGTCACCTCAAAGTCACTTTCCTTCCGGATGTTCTGGATCTT
>CAZOYZ010000060.1:0-6621 GCA_964584045.1 uncultured Prolixibacteraceae bacterium
CCGCGATTATCCTAACTCTAATATTATCCTAAATCCATTATCATATCTATTGGCATAGAGTGTTTTAACTGCCAAAAAGTTAGGATAATATTTCCCCTTAGATTCGTATACCCGAGCACTAACGCTCAAGAATAATATATGGATATCAAAAAACTAAAGAAAACGCATCCAGAGCTTTTAGAATATATGGAAGCGAATGGATTCGGCAAAGTCGCCATAGGCGGCGTCAGTGTCATGCTCAGACGGTTGTTTGATCATGAAGGAAATTACACGTCTTACAATGATTTCTTCAAGAAATTTATTTCAGAGGAAGGTCTTGAAGGAAACATCAAAAGACTTCGCTATTATCGCACATCAGTGCGTACTATTCAAGGGTTTGATGAGTTCGATCATTTCCCCAACAGACTCAAGTTCGGTCCTGTTCAGTACCGAGAATGCAGTTATATTCATTTGAATCCTATATTCAGAGATATCGTTGATCGTTACAAGCAGGTGGCATTAAAAGAATGTAAAAGTGGAAAATCAATCAGGGTAGAATCGAATGCTGCTTCCGGCTTTTTGTACCATATGCAACGAAATGGGGCTGTTGATTTATGTGGTATCACAGAATCCATGATACTATCCTTCTTCTATTACGGAGGCAAGCAGTTAAGAGGTTGCTCCTATAGGACTAAAATTAAAACCGTATTAAAAGCGACCATTAGGACTGACTACTATGTTGAATGCGCACGTATCATGGAAGACATTCCTCCTTTAAGAAATGGCAGAAAGAATTTTGCTACCCTTAAAGATGATGAGATCCGCATCATTAAAGAGAATTTACAAGAGGGTGCGCGAAATGATTTGTCTTTACGCGATATAGCTGTTGTGTCAATGGCTATGTATACGGCATTAAGAGGAACCGACATCGCTCAAATGCGGATCGACAATATCGATTGGGAAAGGGACCTAATCATTCTTACCCAATCCAAAACGCAACAACCAGTGGTCTTGCCGCTCAGGGCTGTAGTTGGCAATCCTTTGGTAGACTACCTCGCCAACGAACGTCCGGGTAACCTGGACATAAAGAGTATTTTCACTAATTTTCACTATCCGGGAAATCCGATGGACTCAAGTACCATAGGTGGTATTGTCAGACGTTTTTTTGAAAAATTAGGAATAAGGTGTGATGAAAAAGAAAACGGCATCCGGTTGTTCCGACGCTACCTGGCATCTAAAATCCTCGAAAACGGCGTTCAACCCAGGGTTATCAGCGACATTCTGGGGCATCTATCCCCGGAATCCTTAAATCCATATATCGACACTGACATCAAGCATCTGCGCGAATGTGGTTTAAGCATCGAGAAGTATCCCGTTGGGAAGGAGGTGTTCGAGGTATGAAAACGATTGAAGAATTGGTTAATATCTATGTGGATTACCATAAATCCAAAGGAAAGATTTTAGGGCCTGAGGGCCTCCTGCCATTAACAACCTTTACTCGTTTCTGTGTGAATAAAAAAAGGGTGCAGTATATCTCGCAAGTACTGGTTGATGAATGGTGTATAAAACGCCCGGGGGAGACTGACCGCTCACACAACAGTCGGGTTGGTTGTATCCGGCAATTTCTAAGATACACTAACAGTTGCGGCCATACGTCCCTAACCCTTCCGGCACTAATCCAAATCTCTCGGCCAAAGAAAGTTCCAGAAACGGAACTTCCTTTGGTTAAGACCTTTGTATCAGACATGATGGACAAATACATCTTTTACCTGAAAGCATCTAATCATCTGTCAAGGTTTACACATAAGACTCTCATACGTTTTAACAAATACTGTGCATCGATTAGCCCCGATGTAGCGATACTCACTGATGATATTGTCAATCGGTGGTGCGGCAAAAGGCCTGATGAACAATGTAAATCACGGAATTTGCGGATACGCCCGGTACGTAAGTTCTTAAAATATACCAACAAACACAAATGGACGAATGTATTGATACCGGAAAACTTACCCGTGGAAAAATCCACATATAATCCACATGGGTTTAATGAGGATGAACTATGCGCATTTTTTCATTCCACCGTCACAATTAAACTTGATGGCTGGCAAAACGAGTTGAGATTCAAATTAAGAAAAATCCAGGTTCCCGTGTACTTCCGATTGCTCTACAGTACCGGTATGCGAACAAACGAGGCTCGTATGCTCAGATGCAAGGACGTTGATCTCACAAATGGCATAATCAATATAGCTCATTCTAAAGGTCTTGATCAACACCGAGTGGCATTGCATCTAACAATGTGGAACTTGTTAAAGCAATATAATGAAGCTATGGAACGACTTATGCCTGGCAGGAAAATATTTTTCCCAAACAAAAATGACAACTTCTATGGAATTGCGTGGCATGCAAATAACTTTAGAAATATCTGGAAAACCATATCCGGTGAACCTGCACGGGCTTATGATCTCCGCAGCCTTTACGCTGTGACCAACATCAATAGTTGGGATTACGACGGTACGGAGTGGTTTGATAAGCTACTCTACCTCAGCCACTCTATGGGGCATCGAAAAATCGAAAGCACCTGCTATTACTATCAACTTGTTCCTTTGTTCGTTAAACAATTGGAAGAACTGACCGGACAAGCTCTTCATGACCTGTTACCAGATCTTACAAACTTTTTTGAATATGAAAAAACTGACTGAATCTTTAGCTATTGCAAAGGCAATGCGTGAGTGGGAGGAAGTATATCTTCCCGAAATAAGGGCTCTGAGCCCTCATACCCTGCGGTCATACCATGAAGCCATTACCCTATACGCCATCTTCATGAAAGATGCCAAGTCAACCGATTGCGACAATCTCTCATGCGAAAGTTTTTCTATAGTCTATATCCAGGAATGGATGTTGTGGCTAAAATATGAAAGAAGTTGCTCCAACTCCACTTGTAATCAACGGCTGGCTTGCTTAAAGAACTTTCTTAAGTTCCTGAGCAAAAAAGATATCCGCTTTGTCCAGATGGGAATGGAGGCATGGGAAGTTAAGCAGATGCGATATGTCAGACCGGCACAGGTGGAAATAACACAAGAGGCCATTAAGACTCTTTTTAATGCCATCAACCTCAAAACCAAAATCGGGAAACGTGATTTTACGCTATTTTATCTGATTTACAGTATCGGTGCTCGTATTGACGAGGTGCTCTCGTTAAAATTGTCTGACATCCATCTAAATGAGCCTAATGGAAAGAACTATATTGCTGTCCTGGGCAAGGGAGCCAAAAGAAGATCGCCACCAATACTTAAAGAGGTAGCTAAGGTTCTAAAGGGCTACATCGAGATGTTCCACGGTAAAAAGCCTGATCCCGGTGACCTGTTATTCTTCGTTCATTATGACGGAGGGAAAAAGAAACTCACCCAGGAGGCCATAAACAAGCGTCTAAAAATATACGCGCAGAAGGCACACAGTATTAATCCCGAAGTGCCTGATAATATGCACTGCCACCAGCTACGCCATGCACGGGCCAGTCATTGGCTGGAGCAACATCTCAATATCGTAGCCATCCAAAGACTGATGGGGCATTCTGACATTAACACGACCATGCGCTATATTTTTGTTTCTACGGAGCAAAAGAACCAGGCTTTGGCAACGCTTGAAGATGATGTTATAAAAGACACCGGTAAAAAGTGGAAGAACATCCGCAAGAAGAAAGACCTGCTGGAATATCTTGGTCTTAAAGAGTAAACACCAGAGTATTAACAGAGACAGCTCTCTTTCTTGAAGAAATATTATCCCAACTTTTACGGTATTAAAATGCTGAAAACTAAAAGATATACTCTAAAAGTTGGGATAATACTAAAGTTAGGATAATCCTGGTTATCCGAAATTTCGGATAACAGGGAAGAGCTCCGGGCAGAGATTGCCAGCCTGATGACCGGCAGCCAGTTGAAGCTGGGGCATGAGTTCGGCCGGCATGCCGCTTATGTCAATAGCTGGGTCTCCATCCTGAAGGATGAACCTTTTGAACTGTACCGGGCTGCTGCCGATGCCCAAAAGATCACGGATTACATCCTGTCCTTTGAACAGAAGCGAAGCCGGAAAGAATCCGCAGAGATACAGCATTCCTTCCGTTCCGGGGACCAGATCCGCTACAACGGATCAGATTATGAAATTTCCGGGCTTTTGCCCGGCGGGAGGGTCCAGGTTAACCACCGGCAGACCGGCAGGCTGATCCACCTCTCCCCGGAGGACGGCTTGTACCGTTCCCTGATGGAAGCCATGCTGAAACAAACGGAACTGCATACTTCTCAGGAGATAGCCGGGGAAGAACCGTTATCCCAATCTTTTAAACGTTAAATCAAAGTAGTGATGGCAAACTTTAAATTGGAGGAAATACCTGTCCGTGACATGCAGGCCCTCGGCTTACATGATGGCAAAAAGCTTTTGCTGGACCGAAAAAATACGGAAACGCTCCTTCAAGGAGGTCTTACTTCCTTTATTCATTTTCAAAACCTGAAGATCGAAGGGGCGGAGAATATCGCCCTGGATGCCAAACTGTCTCTTCGCCGGAAGCCGGACGGATCGTCCGGGTTATTTGTGCACCCGATCTACAAGGAAAAAATAACCCATCCGGCTTTAAGTCCTGAGGAAGACAAGGCCTTTTCCCGGGGCGGGCCATTTGCCAGGAAGGAGGCTGCCTATGGTAAAATCACGGCCTTTGGAGATGCCCCTTACCGGTTTGATAAGAGAAATACCCCCGGTTTTTATATTGAACTTGAAAAAAAGAACGGGGAGAAAACCCGGATCTGGGGAGTTGACCTGGAACGGGCCTTGAAGGAATCCGGGCATCACCTCGGCGATGAAGTCCAACTGTACCTGTTGGGACGGGAGAATGTCCGGGTCCAGGTACCGGTCCGGGATGAACAGGATAATGTGATCGGTTCCAGATGGGAACCCGCCGACCGGATGAAATGGGAAGTAGGCGATTTTGTGGAAAAACACAAGCGGGAAAAAACTGTGATCTACGAATTTGACCGGGACACCAACAGCTTTGTCAGTGTGGAGGGTAATCAGGTCAATGTCCCGGACCAGGTTAACGGGATCCCGCTTTCGGCGCTGCAGAAAAAGCGTTATAAAGAGGGAGAGGAAGTTTCCATGGCCGACGGTACCAGGATACAGGCTTCCCCGGCCTCGGAAGCAACTTTACGCTCCAACCGCAACCTGTTTGTGGCCTCCATACTCCTGGACGGGGGTCTTTCCTATGTCCTGTACCGGGGAGTCGAGGCCCTGGTCAAAGCCGGAGAAAGGCAAAAACAGGAGGAGAACATCTATTCCAAGGGCTATATGGATGCCCTTCGAAAAGTACAGCGTGACCTGGAACAAAAGCAGGCCCAATTCCCCAATGACCGGGAAATTGCCCGGGACCTGGATGTGTTAAGGGAGGAGATCAGGCGAACTGAAGGAACTCCGGACAGGAAGGTCAATACCGTCAAGGCGAAAGTCAATGATCCGGAACTGGAAAACCATGCGCAGGACCGGAAAGAAGCAACTGCCGAAAAAACCGATACGGACCGGTCTGCCGATAGTTCCGAACGGAAAGATCCGGAGAAAGCCCCTGGCCTGGCCCGGGAGGAATCTCAGGAAGAAATCCGTACAGGTTTTAAACGATGATCCTGGAGAGACTAGGCTTTACTCCCGAAACGATTGGTCTGTTCCGGGGGTATTTTACGGAAACGTCGGCCGGGGAGGTTGTTTTTCCCGGTTTTGCTTTGGATGAACTTCCTGACCCGGGTCCGGCAAGGGTTTTTCCGGACGGCGGGGTCCGTACCCTGCCGGAATTTTTTCTGGAATTCCGGCAGGATGGCTTACCTGCCCGCCGGGTCTATGTTTTTGCCTCTGTCCTTGAACTAATGGCCTTTTATCAGCTCCGGCCAGTGTCCGGCAGTATTCTGGTGGCAGTGGGTTCTGCACCCGGTTGTGAATGGGTGAAAAGGATTCGGGCCCGTTACGGGCGGGTAAAATTTATCCTGGTGACCGGCCATTCTTTTTTTGACCGGCTTTGGGATATCCGGATGGCCTGCTGCCTGGATGGCCATGTCCCGTTCATCCGGTTGGAAAACGGGAAAGTCTGTATCCGTGCAGGAAAGTACCAGACTGAAACAGATCCGGGCGCCCTGTCGCTTTCCCGGTTTTGCCGGCAGAGCGGCTTTCGGACTTCTGTCCGGACTTTGAAACCGAAAGGATATCCTTCCTTTTTCGATTGTGTACGGAAATTGCCGGTTCACTGGTCCTATTAGTTTTTATGATAAAGTCTAAAAAAATTCAAGATGTCAGGTGAAAATCATAATTTCAATTCCTATGAAAACACCCGGGAAAACAGATCAGAAAGCAAAGAAAAATACAAAACGGCCCCGGAAATACAAACCGAGATCCGGTTCCCCGGCGATCATGCCCGCCGACCCGATCGTGTATGGCGGGAAAGTATTCCCGGATCAGGAAACGGTCATCGAACAAACCCGTTTGAAAACGGACTCCCGGGATTAAAGCCCGGGGAATTCTCCCATGTCGAACGGGTTTTTACCGAAAAAGGGCACTTTGTATACGTTGCTCCTGAACGCATCAATTCGCTGGAAGATGTCGCCTATATCTTCAATA
>CAZOYZ010000060.1:6631-16771 GCA_964584045.1 uncultured Prolixibacteraceae bacterium
GCTGGAAGACGAAGCCGTCGAAAACTCGTTCGCGGTCTACATAAAAAACAAACAACCGATCGTCCAGCATTTGGGGATTGGAAATTTCACAAGCGTACCGGTCAATGTCCCTGCGGTATTTGAAGGCGCCCGACGAATTAAACCTGAGCAGATTTACTTCGTTCACAATCACCCGTCCGGGACTCTTACTCCTTCTGAGGCAGACAGAAAGATGTACCGAATGCTGAAAGCTGTACTGAAGGACAAGCTGATGGATGCCATTATCATTAATCTCCGGTCAGGAAAGTACAGTGCCTTCAACCTGGAAGAGAATCATATCGCCTATAAGAACCACGTTCGGGAGGGTATGCCGGTTCGTGTTTTTTCTTTCGACAGGCAGGTATTCGACAAGGATTTCAATCCCGAAACAGCTTTCCAACTAACCTCTTCTGAAGACGTGGCAGCGTTTATATCATCGCACCGATTGGGAGAACGCGATAAACTGAGTTTTCTGGTTTTAAGCCGCAGCATGAAGATCACAGGGAACTTCTTTGTCCCGCAAACGGTACTTACGATGAGTAATGTAACGGAAGTTGCAGAATACATTGCAGCCAGGGTTACTACTCACGGAGGAGAGTCCGTCATCACTTACGGATCTGCCCTTCAGGAGCAGGATGCAGCCAAAGCGTTAAGAAGGTTACTTACTCTTGGCGAGATCAATTTACTGGATGCTGTCGCTATCAGAGGCGAACAGGTGATCAGCTATGCAGATGAAGGCATTTTAGCTGAAAGCAGACGGGAGTATTCACCTAAGCAAAACTCCGCCGAATCGGACTGCATACTTTTTCGAAAACTGTTTCAAGCCGGTTTCCTCTCTACCGTGGAGGATGCGCTTGAAAAGATTTCACAAAGCCGGGGAACTGCAATCCAGTTTAAGACGATGCTGATGAAGTATGGCGCGAAGCAAGCAGAATTGGATTTCATGGGATGGGGTAAACAATTCTGCGAACCGTTGCAGAAGATATCGAAACCGGACATCCGGAAATGGATTGACAGAAACCGGACAGAAGTTACAGATCAACAGGATTATGAAAAAACAGTTTCCCGAAATACGACTACAAAAATTTCGGCGTCTTCATCTTCGGAAAATAGCAGGTTCAATCTTCCGGCCTGGATGGAATATGATGATGAAAGCAAAATAAGCCAACGCCGGTTCAAACGCTAAAAGTAAATTGAAATGAAACATGGATATGTCCTTTTTCTTTTGCCGTTGCTTTTGGGATGTGGCAGTGAGACTAAAATGAAGGCCGGCTACATCAAACTGGAGGTATTCGTTTACAATGATCCGGGAGGGAACCTGTATGATTCCTATCGGCTGCCGGTATCCACCTTGTATTTTCTGGATGACGAATTCATTGAGCAGGTCCCGTTTGTATCCGATACGACCGGTATCCCTCCTTTCGCCTATATTCGGGAAGGAAAGTTTGCACCATTAAACGGGTTGGCTGAAAAGAAAGAACTGCTGACATTTTATCCGCTTTCGGAAAAGCGCTTTGGAGCCGTTTTTGTGGATATGCCTGTCCCGTTCTATGAGAAACGGGAGGAACTTCCGGATACGTCATTTAATGGTTACAACTACCGACGGGTCCGGATTGTATCCCCGGAGGATTATTCTGTCTTTTATATTCATCAGACGGACACCGTCCTGCCTTTTTCGTTGTCTCTGCAGTTTGACAGGGATTATCATGGAGTTCTGAACAGGATCGATACCTATGAGATCAAAAACGACCGGTTTATCTCCCTGCGGATGCAGGTTAACCAGGGAATCCCGGAACTGATCTATTCAACCCTTAATTTGCATGATTAATGAATCGGAATAATGTTTCTCAAACGAGAAATTCCGCTGTACAGGGCTGGTGAGCTGGCTTTGTACAGCAGAATTCGTGTGTCTGTACTGTTCGATCCATTATGGCATGACCTTCAGATATTTACTGGCTAAAGAAAAATAAATAATGCCGGCTTACCACCTTGGTCTGGATCGTTCTGTATCCCGGGTTACCCACCAGATGTACCATCCCCAAAGAGCCATCGCAATGAAATAACCCTTAAAAGTATGGGTTCCCATGGCCGTCATGATCTCCACAAAGGAGATCAGCGATACGACTGCGAGTGCTATCAATTTTTTCATAGCATTTTCATTAAACATCTAAATTACTAAATATTAATGGAGTATCCAATTTTTGTTCTATTTAAAAAATTCTTAGCGTCGATCCTGGGAACATTGTCTCAGGTGCAACGTTAAATGAAAGAACTCAACCATAATTAAGAGATTACAACGCAACTAAAGGAGTAAACATACATCTATTAGATAGATAACTGAACCATGAAAAAAATATCGATATTCGTTATCGCGGCACTGTTTGTTGCCTGCGAACAGAATGAAGACCCTTTGAAAAAAAATGCTATTGATTCAAAAATCAAAGTTGAGGTGAGAGAGTATCTTGACCTCAATTCCAGACAACTGGTTTTACATTGTCAAACCGGGAAAGCTTATCCTTGCATAAATTATCCGATACTAACAGAACAAGTTTTTCAGAAAAATAAATTAAGCATAACCTTTACGAGTGTTCTTGAAACAGATTTTTGCTTTACAGCAATCGGTCCGGCTTCAACAGTAATTAACCTTGGTAATATGGTTAACGGACAATATGAGTTGGAATTAAATAATGCTGAACTAAAAAATAAAGGGGCATTAAAAATTTCAGGTTCAGAAATAGTGCTTGATTTTAAAAGTCAAAACGGTATTGAGATCGTTCGGCAAATAACAAAAAAAGTTCCTGCTGGCACATTTTGGGGAACGATTGGTTATCACTCTGAAAGCACAATTGAGGATATCGATAAATTCTTGAAGAAACTCAATGATATAGAGGGCGTTGCCTTTAATAAGCAGGTCCCCGGAGAATATTTCTACTATGAAATAAATCAAAACGGAGATATTGTCACCAACACGGAAAACTCCGGGTACCATTTCGTTAAAGCTTTTATTTTTCAATATACCGGGAATGACGAAGATAAATTAAAAGAAGAAATTGACCTATTGGCTGCTCCCTATTTTGATGATATATACATAAATATAGAAACATACAAAGGAGAAAGAATTTATAATTGGGATTAAAGCACTACCAGCCAAATACCAGAAAAGAATAAACACTCACCATGTTTACCATCGTGACCGGAACCGATGTGTGTCCCGAAGTACCCACCAGATAAACAATACCCAAAGGGTCATGGCGATAAAATAGCCTTTAAAACTGTGCGTCTCCATGTCCGTCATGATCTCCACAAATGAAGTTATGGAAATAATTCCGAGCACTACCAAATACTTCATCTTAAAGATTTTATCCAAGTTTAAATTTACTAAACTTTAACCAGACATACAATATTTAGTTAATAAAGTCAAAAATAGCAGGATTAAATTTATGAAGTATTTAAATTTGTACCTGAAAAGAAGTACCAATTCTCTATTAAAGTGAATCATGATTACTGAAACAGAATATTACAATTGGATAAAACAATTAAAACGGAAATTTCAACAAACCCAGATCAAGTCAGCCGTAGAGGTAAATTCAAACTTATTGCGTTTTTATTGGGATTTGGGTGCAGAAATTGTAGAAAAACAAGAAAAAACTGTCTGGGGTAGTAAATTTCTGGATAAGTTGAGCACTGATCTTAAAAGAGAATTCCCGGATGTAAGAGGTTTTTCATTAACCAATATTAAGTACATAAGATTATGGTATTTATTTTACTATCAAGAGCTTAAAATTGGTCAACAACTTGTTGGCCAATTTCAAAATAAACCTACAGAAATGAGTCAACACCTTATTGACCATTCGCCAGATTCTTTAGCTTCTTCTGGAGTCAGCACAATTGGACAACAACCAATTGCAGATTTATATAAGTGGCCAGTTGATCAGCTTTTTCAAATTCCCTGGGGACATCATATTGCAATTATCACCAAATGTAAATCAATTTCTGAGTCATTCTATTATGTTTCCAATACCATAAAATATGGATGGAGCCGCTCAGTATTAGTACATCAGATCGAATCGGACTTATATAATCGGGAAGGAAAGGCAATTTCCAATTTCAGGCAAACACTGCCCGCGCCTCAGTCAGATTTGGCCATACAAACGTTAAAAGATCCATACGTGTTTGATTTCTTCACCATGAGGGCCGATTTCAATGAAAGAGAGCTTGAACAGAATCTGGTCGATCATATTACCAAATTTTTATTAGAACTAGGAGCCGGATTTGCATATATGGGCAGTCAGGTACCGCTGTATGTCGGAGACCGTGAATTTTCAGTTGATCTGCTCTTTTACCAGACCAAGCTTCATAGTTACATCGTTGTAGAGCTGAAAAAAACCGACTTCGAGCCAGAATACGCAGGGAAGCTTAATTTTTATATAAAAGCTGTTGATGAGCAGTTCAGGCAAAAAGGAGATGAACCAACAATAGGATTAATGTTAGTAAAAAGCAAAGATAAAGTTGTGGCCGAATACGCTTTAAGTGATATTCATAAACCTATTGGTATATCAGAATACCGATTAACAACAGTTCTACCAGATAAACTCAAATCGAGTCTTCCTACTATTGAAGAGATTGAAAATGAATTGAGTAAAAAGAATTTTAGCAACAGAGTATAAGGTCAACCGGCATGTTGGCTTTATTATTTACCAGTGATACGCCTGAAATAAGCTATTATCCGATTGTCTTTATAGGTCAAAACTCAATAGTTTTTCCTTTCATAGCCGAAGTATCTACCATGAGTTCCCGTTTGTAAGCTTGAAAACTCTTATAATCGGTGTGTCCGGTCAAGCTCATGACCTCCGGATCTATAAATCCGGCCATAAGCAGATTGACAACCCGGGTATGCTTCCATCCATAAAGAGTGTATTTATTGTCTAACCCTAATTTATCCTTTATCAATTTATAACTGTTGGTAAACAAATCCCGGCTTAGTTTTTCTGCCGCAGGTTTCCCGTCTTTTCCCCCGAAAACATAATAATTCAAAGGTAACTTCATTAATTTCATCGATTTAATGAGATCCAGTAGTTCATCGCAGACAGGGATAAACCGATCGCCGGTTTTTGCGGTCGGAGCAATTGCTTTAATCTGCCGGGCCTGAATATCAATATGATTTATTTGCAGCAACCGAATTTCCCTTGGACGCATACAACTGTAGAAAATCCATTTCACGTAATTATACAAATTCTCGCTTTTGGCAAGCTCCTTTTTTACCTTTTGGGCGACGACCGGAGAATAGTATCGGTTTTTTTCAGCACGATCCTTCTTTAAATCAATATCTTCAAGATCAATACGGTATTTGATGTTCTTATTCAGTTTCTTTTCCTGCTTTTCCATTCTGGAAAACAAAGTATAGAAAAACTTTAAATGATTATTATAAGTACGGGGACTCCACTCTTCCTCATCGAACTGCTGGTTAACAAACTCAAAAATTGTATCTTCTGTAAGTTCGGATGCAATTAGCTCCGTCTGCTCTGTTTCCTCCAGCCACCCCGTCAAATTATTAATAAAAGTATCATAGGTTCGGGTCGTATTGTGGGAAAGATTCTTCTTTTCGCAATAACCCTGAAATTTTTTAATTCCCTGCGAAATGCTCCAGCCCTGAACGACTTCTTCTTTCTCTTCTTCCTTTATAACTTCTGCCTTTTGGGCAATAGCTTCAGCAAAGTCCTCGTCAATATTTCTTATGAAAGGATTAAAACCTGCCTGCAGGGCTCTTTTGACTTCTTTCAGCAGGATCTGGATTTCTTTTTCCTTCTCTTCCTGATCGTGGATACGATTAATCTCGCAGGAAATCTCAAACCTTTTGAATTCTCCCGGTCGATCCGGCCATTCATAATACAAAGCAACGAACCATCCGCGCTTTGCCCGGACGATTGTGGGCTTTTTGTATTTGACTTGATCCACCATTTTTTTGATCAGTTTTTTGAAACATTCCCTTGGTGGGAGTTTTGGTGGGACTTTTCTACTTTTATAAGAAACCCCTGTAATCGACTTACAATCAAGGGGTTTCTTGTACCCGGAGCGGGACTTGAACCCGCACAGCCGTTGTCTGGCCATTGGATTTTAAGTCCAACGTGTCTACCATTCCACCATCCGGGCATCCTTAAAAGGTATGATTCCATAAAACCGGGGCTACCAGTCCTCTGTCCTCTATACCATGAGCGAGAGACGGGATTCGAACCCGCGACCCCAACCTTGGCAAGGTTGTGCTCTACCAACTGAGCTACTCTCGCAGTTTTCGTCAGAACGCAGCTCCCTTTCGGGAAAAGTGTTGCAAATATATCCTTAATTTTCTTTTCTCCAAAAACTATCCTTTAAAAAACTGGCAGCGCTCCCGGGCTGGTTTCATCCCCACAAGGTCCGCTTGCGCGGGAATGCGATTCCCGACAAATGCGACGCCCGCCCACTCGAAAATCAAGGGTTCCTTCGTCAGGGTTGGCAGTCCGGCCAAAGGAAACGCAAAGCCCGCCCCACGCGGGAACAAAGGGCCGCACTTCACCGGAATAAAACTTATTTCAGTCCGGTCAGCTTTTTGATCTCATTCAGCTTATTCAGCGCTTCAATCGGTGTCAGATTATTCACATCCAAACTTTTGATCTCATCTCTTATGGATTTCAAAACCGGATCGTCGAGCTGAAAAAAGCTGAGTTGAAACCCTTCACGCTTCTCGGCCATCCCTTTCAAAGGCTTGGAGAGGCTGCCTTTCCGGTGGTTCCCTTCGAGCTGCGAGAGGATCTCATTGGCCCTGCCCACCACCGAGGGGGGCATCCCCGCCATACGGGCCACGTGGATGCCAAAGCTGTGGTTACTCCCCCCTGCAACCAGTTTGCGAAGGAAGATCACCTTATTCCCTACTTCCCTGACACTAACGTTATAATTCTTCACCCTGCCGAACGATTTCTCCATTTCATTCAATTCATGATAATGGGTGGCAAACAAGGTTTTCGCCCGTGTATGCGGATGTTCATGAATGTATTCCACGATCGACCAGGCGATGGAGATGCCATCGTAGGTGGAAGTACCGCGGCCCAGTTCATCCAGCAGGATCAGGCTGCGGTCTGACAGGTTGTTCAGGATACTGGCGGCCTCAAGCATTTCAACCATAAACGTAGACTCTCCCAATGAAATATTATCGGAAGCTCCCACCCGAGTGAAGATCTTATCTACATAACCTATCTTCGCGGATGATGCAGGAACGAACGAACCGATCTGGCCCATCAGAACAATCAGGGCTGTCTGCCTCAGAAGGGCTGATTTCCCCGCCATATTCGGTCCTGTAATAATAATGATCTGCTGGTCCTCCTGATCCAGACAGACATCATTGGCAATATAGGTTTCCCCGATCGGCAACTGCTGCTCGATGACCGGGTGACGCCCTTCCCGGATTTCAATGACTTTCGATTCATTGATCTCCGGCTTGCAGTAATTGTTTTCCACAGCAGAGCCGGCAAATGAAAGCAGGCAATCCAGTTTGGCGATCACGACTGCATCCAGTTGGATAGCCTGAATATAGTCTGTCAGAGCAACGACAAGTTCCTCAAACAACCTGATCTCAAGTGCCAGGATCTTTTCTTCTGCCCCCAGTATCTTTGTTTCGTAGTCTTTTAACTCCTCGGTAATATAACGTTCTGCACTGACCAGTGTTTGTTTACGGATCCAGTCGGCAGGCACTTTATCCTTATGGGTATTGCGGACTTCGATATAATAGCCGAATATGTTGTTGTATGAAATCTTCAGGGAGGAGATGCCTGTTTTTGCCGATTCCCGCTCCTGCATTTGGGCCAGATAGTCCTTGCCGGAGTATGCCAGGCTGCGCAGCTCATCCAATTCTTCCGACACTCCGCTGCGGATCACGTTCCCACGGTTCACAAGCATGGGAGGATCGTTCGAAATTTCCCGCTCAATACGGTCCCTGATCATATAACAGGGATTTAACTGTTCCGCAAAGCGTTTTAAAATCGGATGACCGGATGCTTCCATAGTCGTTTTGACAGGCTCAATGGCCATCAGTGCATTTTTTAATTGAGCAACTTCCCTGGGATTGATCCGTCCCACGGCCACTTTCGAAATGAGCCGCTCAATGTCACCAATCTGTCTGATCAGGTCTTCCAGCTTTTCTTTCTCATCCTGACGGGCTATGAAATACTCCACCACCGAAAGCCTTTCATGAATGGCTGTAATCTCTTTCAGCGGCAGGGCAATCCAGCGTTTCAACATCCGTGAACCCATCGGGGAAATCGTCTTGTCAAGCACCTGCACGAGTGTTTTGGCACCTTCGTTGATCGCATTGAACAATTCAAGGTTCCTGACCGTGAACCGGTCGAGCCATACATATTTATCTTCCTGGATCCGCGACAGGGATGTGACATGCCCGATCTGCTGGTGCTGGGTCAGATCCAGATAATGCAGGATCGCCCCGGCGGCAACGATCCCGTACCTTAAATCCTGTACACCGTATCCTTTTAACGTTTTCGTGCCGAAATGCCGTAACAACCGGTCTTCGGCAGCATCTTCGGTATAAACCCAATCGTCCAGGGTATAGGTGTAATATTTATCCCCGAACAGATCGGAGAAATCCGTTCCCCTCCCCTTTTGAAAAAGAACTTCCTTGGGCTTGAAGGAACTCAGCAGCTTATCAATATATTCAAAACTGCCTTCGGCAGTCATAAACTCGCCGGTCGAAATATCAAGAAAAGCAACGCCGGCCATCTTCTTGTCGAAATGCACGGACGCCAGAAAGTTGTTTTCCCGGTGATCCAGAATTTGATCATTGATGGATACGCCGGGGGTAACCAGTTCAGTAATTCCGCGCTTTACGATCTTCTTGGTCAGCTTCGGATCTTCAAGCTGTTCACAAATGGCCACGCGCTGACCCGCTCTCACCAGTTTGGGAAGGTAAGTATCCAGGGCGTGGTAGGGAAACCCTGCCAGTTCAACGAAACTGGCAGAACCGTTAGCCCTGCGGGTAAGTGTAATTCCCAATATCTCAGCCGTCCTGATGGCATCTTCACCAAAAGTTTCATAAAAATCCCCTACCCGGAAAAGTAAAATGGCATCCGGGTGCTTCCCCTTGACCTGGTAATACTGCTTCATCAAAGGGGTTTCCACATATTTTTTTGTATCGGTCAAATCGGATCCGGTTTAATCTGATAAACAAAGATAAAAGATGTGCCGGTTAGAAAAGCCGGCTAAAGAAAATTGTTCACCGAAACTTTTCAACAATTTTCATGAAACCCAAAGTACACTGAACACACAGGCCTGGTATCTAATTCTTCTGAAGCGTGCGAAGGATGCTCCGGCAAAGCATCATCAGCGCGATCAGGTATACAGCCGGGTGGAAGCTTTGGGGAATGAGAAAACCAAGGAACAGGAACAGGATCAGCCAGACCGACAAGCAAGGCCAGTACCACCAAAGCGCCGGACGCCATCTCCTGATCATCCAGGCAAACATCACGATCAGGTTAAGCGGCACTGCCCACAAAACATTATAATTCGCCTGCACCGCAGGATGTTCCGACCAGACCATTAACCAAAGCGCTGCAAATCCGGTGAGACCTGTAAAAAACAAGAGCAAATAATCAATCAGGTAATTTTTTTTTCTTTTCAGATATTGCCTGATGCTCACCAGAACGACCACGGCAAGCAAAAAAACAAACACTGCAACAGGCGTAATGACGTTCACCTCGCCCTGCGTCTTTTCCGGTTCATAAATCACCCGTGTTTCGCGCACCAGCGGCTTGTTCCCGTCTGCTTTTTTGATCTTTGCCTGACCGAAGTGCTTCATCAGGTAGTCGGGCAGGAACATTTCCTGATAAGGAGTGGCAACCTGATCGGCAGGACTGCCCAGCGCCAGATCGATCCCAAAGTCAGCCCACGGAACTGCTTTCTGGTAATGATCAATGTGCTGCCTGAAGGTCATATTTTCACCCTCTGAAGGAAACTCTATTGTCCCGGCTGTCTGTTTCCCGATTACGTCGCGAACCCTGGACGAGCAGTTATCCAAAAAGAAATTATAGCGATAGACGCGGTTTTCCGGTCTGGCATTTTCAACCAGGAAATCCCACAGCTTTT
>CAZOYZ010000061.1:0-3308 GCA_964584045.1 uncultured Prolixibacteraceae bacterium
CTTTAGTACCGTTTGCCCCACCAGGCTTTCAGGCGTTCGAGGATCTTGATTTCGGAAGCATTGTTTTGGGGTTTGTATAGCCGCTGGTTTTTGATCTGCTCCGGAAGGAAGTCCTGTTCGGAAAAGTTTCCTTCGTAGGAATGGGCATATTTATAATCGTTGCCGTAGCCGAGGTCTTTCATGAGCTTGGTCGGTGCATTGCGGATATGCAGGGGGACCGGCAGGTCTCCGGTTTTTTGAACCAGTTCCAGCGCATTGCCGATGGCTTCGTAGGCGGAATTGCTTTTGGGCGACGTGGCCAGGTAGATGGCGCATTCCGAAAGAATGATCCGCGATTCAGGGTACCCGATCTGATGAACGGCATCAAACGTGCTTTGAGCCAGCAGCAAGGCATTGGGGTTGGCCAGACCGACATCTTCGGCTGCCAGGATCAGCATGCGCCGGGCAATGAATTTCACGTCTTCGCCGCCCTCGATCATTCGGGCCAGCCAGTAAACGGCAGCATCGGGATCGCTTCCCCGGATGCTTTTGATAAAGGCCGAGATGATGTCGTAATGCATATCGCCCTTCTTATCGTAAACAGCCGGATTATTTTGCAGTCTCGCCGTCACCTTTTTATTGTTGATGACGATCCGGTGTTGCTCCTCCGCGTTCACGATCAGTTCCAGGATGTTCAGCAGCTTGCGGGCATCACCGCCGGAAAAGCGCAGCAGTGCTTCGTATTCTTCGATGATGACCTCTTTCTTTTTTAGTTCCGGGTCTTTTTTCAATGCGATATCCAGGATTTTCAGCAAATCCTCTTTTTCGAGCGATTTCAATACATAGACCTGGCAGCGGGACAGCAGGGGAGAAATGACTTCGAAAGAAGGATTTTCGGTGGTTGCCCCGATCAGCGTGACCAGCCCCTGTTCGACGGCTCCCAGCAAAGAATCCTGCTGCGATTTGCTGAAACGGTGGATCTCGTCAATAAACAGGATGGGATTGGGCCGGTTAAAAAACTGCTGCTTTTGGGCCTTGTCGATCACGTCACGTACGTCTTTAACCCCGGAGCTGATGGCGCTTAAGATATAAAACGGTCGTTCAAGCGTATGGGCAATGATCTTTGCCAGTGTGGTCTTGCCCACTCCCGGCGGACCCCATAAAATGACAGATGAGATATTGCCCGATCCGATCATTTTGCGCAAGACAGCCTCCTGGCCAACCAGGTGCTCCTGACCGATGAAGTCGTCCAGTGTCCGTGGACGTAAACGTTCTGCCAAAGGCTGTGTATTCATTATTAACTAATTACAATACCTCTTGATTACATTATAGGCGTCCTGGATACCCAGTTCGCCTGCCTTACTGAGGTCCATCGCTCCACCCTCCGTGTCGTCCCTGTATATTTTGATCAGACCGCGGTTGAAGTATGCTTCGGCAAAATCGGGCTGAAGCTCGATTGCCTTGGTCAGACTGGTAACAGCCTCTTCTTGTTTTCCCATTTTGCTGAGAATAAAAGCCCGGTTGAACCAGGTGAAAGGAAATTTCGGGTCGAGACCGGCGGCGGTCTGAAAATCGTTCAAAATATATTGATAATCCGTCAGCATCTCTGTTTTTTCCTCCGGTTTGTTTTGTTTGCTGCTGCCGTCAAGGGGAACCACGAGATTCTCCGAATAATCCGGTACCGATTCGATCAGCTCGACCATTTTGATCCGGGTATTTGCCCTGGTAAAATAAGCCAGCATATTTTTGGGTTCCCTGGCGATGCTCCTGTTCAGATCGTCCAATGCCTCGTTATACTGGTTGGTCAGAAACCTGAAAATCCCCCGGCAGAGGTAATTTTGAGAGTTCTGGTTGATTTTTAGCTTTTCATTAAAAAACAGAATATTGTTTTTATAACTCTCGAAGAAATCATCTGTATCGCGGTTCGTAATGGTCATCATTGGTGTGTAGTTATTGTACTGGTTCAGCTCTTCCAGGGTCATGTTATAATACTGAAGCCGTTCATAGTCGACCGATTGCTCACTGAATGACGAAAGAACAAAGATCCGCTGCAATTCAATGATGACATTTTTATTTTGTACCCGTCCGTCGTCAACTTCTTCTTCCTCTTCCGTGTTGGGCAGGTTTCGGGTGTCGGCGAGGGCAAGCCTGAAACGGCGGCGTTCCTGCTGCTCTTTATTTTCCTGAGGCGATCCGGACTGTTGCCGGCTTTGCGGCGGTCCCTGATCCGGTTGCTGCCGGTTCTTCGCCGAAGGGTCTGGTGCCTGGGACTGACCGGAAGACTGCCCCTGCGTATTGGCTGCCAAAACCTGTTGCTGTTGCTGTTGTTGCTGTTGCTGTTGCTGTTGTTGCTGTTGTTGTTGCTGTTGTTGCTGTTGTTGTTGTTGCTGTTGTTGTTGTTGCTGTTGTTGTTGTTGCTGTTGTTGTTGTTGTTGTTGCCGGGCGTAGTACTGTTCTTCCTCCAGCCTGTATTTATTCATATCAAGCTTCGGATCCAGCCGCGCCGCAAATCTGAAGTCTTCTTCAGCCCCGGGCTTCTTCAGGATTTCTTTGGCAATCCCACGGTTAAAATAAGCATTGGGCAGCGTGGGATTGAGTTGCAGAGCCAAATCATAGTCCACGATCGCACCTTCATAATCCTCCAGGCTCTGTTTAACGATCCCCCGGTTATTATAGGCATACGCATTTTGCGGGTCAAACCGCAGGGTCTGATCGAAATCGCGTAACGCAGCAGCATAATCATTCATTTGAAAACGCGCCAGCCCACGCAACAGGTAAGCATTTGAAAAATGAGGCCTGATAATGATCGCCCTGTTCAGGTCACGAATCGCCTCCCTGATGTCTCCCTTTAAGATATGCGCATTGCTTCTGTTGATGTACCCGTTCACGAAGCTGGGGCTGATCTCCAGGGCCTTGTTATAATCGGCGATGGCTCCGTCGATATCTTTCATTGAAATTTTTGCAATTCCCCGGTTATTATAAATCCCGGCATTCTTGGGTGACAATTCCAGCGCCTTGTTATAGTCGGCGATAGCTCCCTCATAATCCTGGAGTTCCAGCCGGGCCAGCCCGCGGTTCGAATAAGCATCCGGATAGTAGGGCTTAATGTCAATCGCCTTGTTGTAATCTTCGATGGCTCCCCTGAAATCTTCCAGCTGGTGCTTGGCAAGGCCGCGCAAAAAGTAAGGTTCAGGCAACTGGGGTTTGAATTTGATCACGATATTGAAGTTTTCGATCGCACCCACGTAATTCCCGATCTGAAGACGGGTCTGCCCGACCTGAATATAATTACTGATATTCAGTTGGGCCGATGCCAGAGTGGCGGTAAA
>CAZOYZ010000061.1:3408-9946 GCA_964584045.1 uncultured Prolixibacteraceae bacterium
ATTTAGCCGGTCAACTTTCAACCTGATCATCTTGTTTTGTAAAATTGTTTTTCAGAGATAAACCTTAACAAATTTGAGACCAATGGAACAACGATGCGAGTGGAGTTTAAAGAATGATTTGTACATCACTTATCATGACACGGAATGGGGGGTACCTGTACATGATGACCGGTTGCTTTTTGAGTTTTTATTGCTTGAAGGAGTACAGGCGGGTTTGAGTTGGCTGACAGTCTTGCGAAAACGCGAAAACTACCGTTTGGCATACGACGGATTTGATCCTGAACGGATAGCCCGGTACGATGAAACAAAAATGAATGAATTGCTTCAAAACAGCGGAATTGTTCGTAACCGGCAGAAAATCCTGGCCGGCGTCACGAATGCCCGACGTTTTCTGGATATCCAAAAGGAGTTCGGGAGCTTTGACAGGTATATCTGGTCTTTTGTCGATTTCAGGCCTGTGACCAATCATTTTGAAACGCTCAAAGAGGTTCCTGCTACCTCAACGATTTCGGACAGGATCAGTAAAGATTTGAAAGCCCGTGGTTTCCGGTTTGTGGGTTCGACGATCATTTATGCCCACATGCAGGCGACGGGGATGGTGAATGATCATTTAATAACGTGTTTCAGGCATGGGGAGATTTGTAAATTAGTATAAAAAAAAAGGATAGATCTCTATCTACCCTTTTCTAACCTAACTAAACCAATAAAACTAATCAAACCTAAACTTATGAAATAAAATCTGAGACAAAGATAGGCTGAAAAGCATAAGTTAGTGTTAAGTGAACGTTAAAAAATATGTTGTGCAACATTTTTTATCAGATACAAGTATCAAGACACTCTCTATTCGCTGCTCACTACCCGTTACTCTTTTTTCGGTTGATCTTCGCCGGAAATGGATTCGCGCATTTGGGTGTCAGCCATGATATTCCGGTATTTCATATAATCCATGATCCCCAGGTTCCCGGCGCGGAAAGCTTCGGAGATGGCCAGCGGGATCTGTGCTTCGGCTTCAATGACCTTGGCGCGGGCTTCCTGCGCTTTTGCCCTCATTTCCTGCTCAAGGGCGACTGCCATAGCCCGGCGCTCTTCAGCCTTCGCCTGCGCGATATTTTTGTCTGCATCAGCCTGGTCGATCTGAAGTCCCGCACCGATATTCTTACCAATATCAATATCGGCGATATCGATGGAAAGAATTTCGAATGCCGTTCCGGCATCGAGTCCCTTGTTCAAAACAAGTTTAGAAATGGTATCAGGGTTTTCCAGAACCGATTTATGGCTGTGTGAAGAACCGATGGACGAAACAATTCCTTCACCCACGCGCGCCAAAACGGTTTCTTCGCCTGCACCACCTACGAGTTGCTTGATACTGGCACGAACAGTCACACGCGCTTTTGCAATAAGCTGAATACCATCCTTGGCAACAGCAGCCACAGGAGGGGTATCGATCACTTTGGGATTAACAGACATTTGAACAGCCTGAAAGACATCACGGCCGGCAAGGTCTATGGCCGTCGCCATATTAAAGCCCAGATCGATGTTCGCTTTTTCGGCAGAAACCAGGGCATGGACGACCATATCCACCCGTCCTCCGGCCAGGTAATGGGCTTCCAGTTTGTCACGATCCAGCTTAATGCCGGCTTTCGTCCCTTCGATCAGGGCCCGGACAATGACTGAAGGCGGTACCTTGCGGAACCGCATCAGAAAGAGCTGCATCAATGAGATTTTTACTCCCGAAACGAGCGCGGAGAACCACAACCCGATCGGTACAAAGTATAAAATGATGATGAGCAGGACAAATATGCCTACTACCAAGCCAAAAGTTCCAAAATATTCCATTATTCTTGTTTTAAGGGTTCATACGATTCATTGTCGCTCGCGCGTTCCACGATCACCTGCGTTTTTAAAACTTCTACCACACGTACTTTAACCTGCTGATCGATAAATCCGCCTATTGATTTACCTTCAAGCACCTGATGGTTAATTCTGACTTTTCCCATGGGAGCGAGCCGTCCGATGGTTATTCCTTCGTCGCCGGCCTTAACGGTTGCCGTATCCGATTCGTTTACTTTTCCGGAGATCTCCGATTCCAGGATCATCTTTTTACCGGCTCTTCCTTTAAAGAAACGGAAAAAGAGGAAAGGTACGACCAATATTACAAAAGCAAGCGTAAGAAACCCGGCCCAAAGGCCATACGAATCAAAAGCCATATAAATACTGGCGCCCAGTAGGACCGTGCCTCCAATCCCCGCAATGGTGACCCCCGGAATAACGGCAAATTCCAGAAGAAGGAGCAAAACCCCGAGGAAAATAAGAAAAAGAATAATCAGGATAGTCATATTATTACAAATTTCAATTCCGGCGCGGAAGATCGTAACCCTTCCTTGCCGACGGATTTCCGTAAAATTCAGTTAATCGATCGTTGCTTCCAGTTGACGGGAATTCAAAGCTTTTTTCATGGGACTAAGATAATGAAAACTTCCTTTTTTCACGTCACATTTCCCTTTAAAATGAACCAGCATCGTGCACTGAACCGCCTGTTCAGGATCGTGATCACAAATTTGGATCAACGATTCAATGACATAGTCGAACGAATGAATGTCGTCGTTATACAAAACGAGATAACGTTCGTTTGCGGAATCAATATCGTTGACTTCTACCGGTACATCCTTTATCTTTTCTTTTGCAGTCATTTATTGTGTCATTTTTTTTGCTTCTTCGAGACTGATGCGTTTATTGTTTTGAAAGGCTGCAATAAACGCATTTTTCATTCCTTCCATTTTGATTTGTTTGAGCATTTGAAGGGCGTCGTCATAAGATTTAAGTTCGCCTACTGTATAGACGGTAACACCTTTGTCGTCCACATGCTGGTCTATCCGCCTGATCACGCCAAGCTTTTTGAACTGACCCTGTACCCATGCGGGAGGTGAACTTCTGTAAGCGCCGATCTGGATTTTGTAGACAATCCCGGTATCAGGAGCGGGTGGTGTGATATTTGCCGTGTCTGAGGCAACAGCAGTGTCGGGAAGAATGATCAGAAGCTTTTCTTCCTCTTGTTTGCGCTTTTTTGCTTCATCCGCAATCCGGATACTGTCCTGTATTCTGCCGGCCTCGTCCCTGAAATCCTGAACTTCCAGCGCCCCTGCCTTGTTCCAGTATTCTGCTTCTTCCAGGTTGGCAGTCTGGTAAAGAGTACGGGCCTGCTGATCCATTTGATAGGTTTCCTGTTCCAGTTGCAGGATTCGGTCAACCAGACTATCTTGTTTTGCGCCGGCCAGGGTGCTGTATTGTTTACGCAAGTCGCTTAGTTCATTCAATTTTTTTTGAAGGTCCTGTTCGATCAGCCATCCCTTAACAAAAGCTTCCTTTGACGATTCAGACTTAAACTGGTTAATTTTATTATAACTGATGACGGCATTCACCTGAAAATGGATCAGGCTGTCTTTTAGTGCCTCAGGAACTCCTGTAAATGCAGGTTCGGCAACCATGGGTGGTTCTGCTCTTTTTTCAAGCGTATCAATGTGATCTGCCGGTTGGGTTTGAATGGCCGGAAAAGGATTTTTCATTGCCCGGCACAGGGCGATTAACTCGTCAACATTGGAAGCTTTTACTGATTTTTTCCGGGCATCCGATTTGAATTGCTCATAATTCCGGATCGCATTTTTCCAATCTGACCTGACGTGAAAATATTTTCCCAGGTAAAAATGGGATTCCGGGATTTCTTTTTTAGCGATATCCAGTGCCCGTTTGGTTTCGTCGGTAAACTGATTTGTTTCCGCAAGGCAGGCTCCGAAATAGTAATTGAGGTTTTCATCATTCGGGTACAGCCGGATCAGCTCACGGAACAGGGGTAGCGCCTCTTCATACCGGCGGGCATCAAAAAGTTCCCTTGCCTGAGCCTCCGGGTCAGTCTGCGCCCAAAGCACAACATCCGGGATAACAAGCAGGAAAACGATGACTGAAAATATCTTTTCTGACAAATATTTAATCGTGTATGACATTGTACCTGATTTTGAATAACGGTTTAAAATTACAAAAATAGTTGATAGCATTTTTTAAGTTTTCTGTCAATGACCATTTTAAAATTATTAAAACGGCCATTTATTCCCATAATATTTAAGTATATTTGTCTAATCCTAAACGAAAAACATGACTTTGTTGAAGAAAGGGGATAAAGCTCCTGATTTTAAGGGACTCAATCAAAATAATGAATGGATTTCGCTGAGCGATTTTCGCGGAAAAAAGCTGATCCTTTATTTTTACCCTAAAGACAATACATCCGGGTGCACGGCTGAGTCGTGTAATTTGAATGACAATTACAACCTCTGGCTAAAAAGGGGATATGAAGTGGTGGGAGTAAGTCCTGACAGTGTGGCTTCACATAAGAACTTTGCCGGTAAGTATCAGTTCGGGTTCAACCTGGTTGCTGATCCAGGTCATGAGATCCTTGAAGCATACGGGGTATGGGCCGAAAAAAGTATGTATGGCAGAAAGTACATGGGCGTGTTGAGGACCACTTACGTAATCGGTGAATCGGGTATCATTGAAGAAGTATTTGAGAAAGTTGATACAAAAGATCATACTAACCAGATATTAAAAGTTCTAGATTTATAAAAATGGCAAACGACGAACAAAATGGTGTAAACAAGGAAAAGCTGAAAGCGCTTCAGCTGACGATGGATAAAATTGAGAAGAGCTATGGTAAGGGAACGATCATGAAGATGGGAGACCGGGCTGTTGAAGATGTTCCTGCAATTCCTTCCGGATCCATCGGGTTAGACATTGCTCTGGGCGTGGGAGGATATCCCAAGGGGCGGATCGTCGAGATTTTTGGCCCCGAATCTTCCGGGAAAACCACTCTGGCCATTCATGCCATCGCCGAAGCTCAAAAGGCAGGGGGTATCGCGGCGATCATTGACGCCGAACATGCCTTCGACGCGTTTTATGCAAAGAAACTAGGCGTGAATATTGACGAATTATTGATTTCACAACCGGACAACGGGGAACAGGCGCTTGAAATCGCCGATAGCCTGATCCGTTCGGGTGCGGTCGATATCGTGGTGATCGATTCGGTTGCTGCGCTCACTCCAAAAGCCGAAATTGAAGGTGAAATGGGAGATTCAAAAATGGGTCTGCAGGCCCGGCTGATGTCACAGGCGCTGCGTAAGCTGACCGCCAATATCAGTAAAACCCGTACCTGTTGTATGTTTATTAATCAGTTAAGGGAGAAAATAGGTGTGATGTTCGGGAACCCTGAAACAACGACAGGTGGGAATGCTCTGAAATTTTACGCTTCAGTACGTTTGGATATTCGCCGTACCGGCCAGATCAAAGAGGGTGAAGAAGTTTTGGGAAGCAATACCCGCGTAAGAGTGGTGAAAAATAAAGTTGCCCCTCCATTCCGGAAGGCTGAATTTGACATTATGTACGGAGAAGGAATTTCCAAAACAGGTGAGATCATCGACCTGGGGGTTGCCTATAATATTATCAAAAAAAGCGGCTCCTGGTTTAGCTATGGGGAAAGTAAGCTTGGGCAGGGACGCGAGGCCGTACGCGCTATTTTACGTGACAACCATGAGCTGGCGCAGGAACTTGAAGCAAAAATTATTGAGACCGTGACGACGACGAGCACCGCAGTGAACCTGTAGAATAATTTTGCAGTAAAGGTCCGGATGAGGCAATACTGCTTCACCCGGATTTTTTTTATATGGAAACCGGAAACAAGAGGAGGGAAACCGGAGTTCCCGGGCAAACCTGGTTTACGCGTATAGCACCGAAACATTCCGGGCACCCGGGGAATCGGAGGAAGATTTGAAATATTCCGGTGTTTGTTACCGTTTGAAAACATTTTGATTGTATTTTTGGCGAATTTGAAAGAAGTAGCGGGTTATGAGGAGCGAATCGTGAGTTTTCCGATATCCGGTATGAAGGCTCAACATCAGGTATTCGAAATAAAGAATCAAAGTTATTGACCAATGAAAGTGTTGAAATTTGGAGGTACTTCTGTAGGAAGTGCTGAAAACATCCGCAGGGTGAAAGAGATCGTGGAAAGTCAGGACGGCGATGTGATCGTCGTTGTTTCCGCTTTGGGCGGGATTACTGACAAGATATTAAATGCCGCGAAAATGGCCGTTCTCGGGACGGAATACTTCAACACGGAAATCACGTCGGTCAGGGAAAGACACCAGGAGATGGTGGAGGCCTTGTTTGAAGGAGAACGAAGGGAAGAGATCAAGGACCGCGTGGCCCTGTTACTGGATAAACTGGAGAAGATCGTCCGGGGAGTATCGATGATCGGTGAACTGACTCCCAAAACGCTTGATAAGATCGGAGGATTTGGAGAACGGCTTTCCTCTCTGATCATCAGTGAATTCATCGAAAACGCGCAATGGGTCGATTCTTCCAAAATAATCAAAACAGACAGCGCATTCGGAAAGGCTCAGGTGGATTTTGAGGCCACCAATCAGCTGATACGGGAAACGTTTAAAGGTTTCAGCGGGATCTGTGTTGTTCCCGGCTTTGTTTCCAGTAACAGCAAAGG
>CAZOYZ010000061.1:10046-11632 GCA_964584045.1 uncultured Prolixibacteraceae bacterium
ACGGAGCCAGGCTCGCTGATCACCGAAAGCCGGCTAAACGGGAAAGATTTTCCCATCAAGGGGATCTCCTCCATTTCCGGGATTTGCCTGGTGACGATCCAGGGACTGGGTATGGTCGGAGTGACCGGTGTTTCGATGCGGCTTTTTGCCGCACTGGCCGGCGAAAATATTAATGTGATCCTGATCTCTCAGGCTTCATCCGAGAATTCCATCACCGTGGGGATCGACACGGCGCGTGCAAAAAATGCGGAAGAAGCCATTCAGAAAGAATTTGAGCGTGAAATTGCTTCAGGAAAGATCAGCAAGGTTGAAATTGAAAGTGATCTTGCCGTGGTGGCTATCGTTGGCGAAAATATGAAAAAATCGTCCGGTGTAGCCGGCAAACTTTTTCACACGATCGGTAAAAACGGGATCAATATTATAGCGATCGCCCAGGGCGCTTCGGAGCTCAATATCTCCTGGGTGGTTAAGAACAGTGACCTGCGGAAAACGCTCAATGTTGTTCACGAGGCTTTTTTCCTGTCAGAAAATGTAGAGGTCAACATTTTCCTGCTCGGTATCGGTTTGGTGGGTGGAAACCTGTTGAAGCAGATCAGACAGCAACAGGAAAAATTGTTGAAGGAAAAGCATTTGAAAATCAAACTGGTGGGCGTCGCCAACACGAAGAGAATGTTACTCGACCGTGAGGGAATAGAGATTGACGGGTTTAAAGAGCGTTTGGACCGGGAGGGACTGATCTCAGGGCTGGAAGCCTACAAGCAGGCAATTATTAAAATGAATATCTATAACTCGGTTTTTGTCGATTGTACGGCATCGAACGCCGCGGCGGCACTTTACGAAGATCTGCTTTTGGCCAATGTCGCCATCGTGACAGCCAATAAGGTTGCGGCCTCTTCGGAATATGACAATTACCTGAAACTGAAGAATATCGCGAAGAGAAGAGGTGTGAAGTTCCTTTTCGAGACCAACGTAGGTGCCGGTTTACCCATTATCAACACCTTAAATGATCTCGTGAACGCGGGTGATAAAATTCAGAAGATCGAAGCTGTCCTTTCAGGGACGCTGAATTTTATTTTTAATACCATATCGGCAGATGTCCCTTTTAGCAGGACCATTCAGATGGCTAAGGAACAGGGCTATTCAGAGCCGGATCCCCGGATCGATCTGAGTGGCCTGGATGTGATGCGTAAGCTTCTGATCCTGGTGCGTGAGTCGGGCTACCGTATTGAACACGAGGATGTAAATATCAGAAAATTCATTCCCGACGGGTTTTTTGAAGGGACCATCGAAGATTTTTGGAAGAACATTTCCGAACTGGACGCCGATTTTGAAGTTCGTCGCCAGGTGCTCGAAGCGGAGAAGAAATGCTGGAGGTTTGTCGCGAAATATGAAGACGGAAAGGCTGAAGTAGGACTGCAGGAAGTGAAACAGGGACATCCTTTTTACGATCTGCAGGGCAGCAATAACCTTGTCATGTTCACCACCGAGCGGTACCACGAGTTCCCCATGATCATCAAAGGATACGGGGCAGGAGCTGCGGTGACCGCTGCCGGTGTTTTTGCCGACATCATCCGGGTCTCGAACGT
>CAZOYZ010000061.1:11732-13756 GCA_964584045.1 uncultured Prolixibacteraceae bacterium
CTTGTGTCTTGATACTTGATACTTGATACTAAAAGAATATGAAGTACATTATTGTTTTGGGGGATGGCATGGCTGACGAGCCATTGAAGGATTACGGCGGAAAAACTCCCTTGCAAATGGCCCGTATTCCTGAAATTGACCGGCTGGCAAAGTTGGGAAGGTGCGGGCGGTTAGTCACGGTTCCTGAACGGATGCAGGCAGGAAGTGAAATTGCGAACATGTCTGTGCTGGGGTACGATGTGGAAGAGGTTTTTGAAGGACGTGGTACGCTCGAAGCGGCCAGCATGGGCGTTAAGCTGGAGAACGGAGATCTCGCTTTGCGTTGTAACCTGTTGTGTCTGGAGGGAAAGCATTTGAAAAATCATTCAGCAGGTCATATTTCGAATGAGGAATCGCATATCCTGATCGATTTCCTGAATGAAAAACTGGGATCGAACCGTGTGACCTTCTATAAAGGAGTATCCTACCGCCATCTGCTGGTGGTCAGGGGAGGGAAAAAGCAGTTGGACTGTACGCCTCCTCATGATGTTCCCGGGGAGCCTTTCAAGGATTACCTGGTAAAGGCAAAAACGACCGAAGCCGCAGAAACGGCCGATCTGCTGAATTATTTGATCCTCAGGTCGATGGAAATACTGCCGTTCCATCCGGTGAACCGCAAAAGAAGGGACGCAGGCAAAGATATGGCAAACAGTATCTGGCCATGGTCGCCCGGTTATAAACCGAAAATGCCGACCCTGAAAGAGATGTTTGGCGTTGGACGCTCAGCGGTCATATCGGCTGTCGATCTGATCCAGGGAATCGGGGTTTACGCCGGCATGGATGTGATCAAAGTGGAAGGTGCTACCGGTTTGTACGATACCAATTACGAGGGAAAGGCCAGGGCGACGGTCGAAGCGCTAAAGGATCACGATCTGGTCTACCTGCATATTGAGGCAAGCGATGAGGCAGGGCATGAAGGAAACGTGGAACTGAAGAAAAGAACCATCGAATACCTTGACCAGCGGGTGGTCAAATATTTGGTGCAGGAGACAGCGAAAATGAATGAACCTGTAACGATCGCGGTACTGCCCGATCATCCTACGCCCTGCGCAACCACCGTACATACAAAGGATCCTGTTCCGTTCCTGATTTATAAACCGGGAAAAAGTCCTGATGCCGTTGAAACGTACGACGAATTTTCGGTTGAAAAGGGGAGCTACGGGTTATTGAGAGGAGACGAATTTATGAAGGCACTCCTGGACGACGGCAAGTAAAAATCATTTCTGCAAAAGCCGGAATGGAAGTAATTTTTACCTTTACGTTATATTTTAACTTATGAAGTACTACAGTACGAACAGATCGGTTCCTGAAGTATCACTCAGAGAGGCTGTTACCAAAGGTATAGCCAATGACAGAGGCTTATTTATGCCCGGGCGGATTGAAAAGCTGCCTGATTCTTTTTTTGAGAAGATACAGGAGTTGTCGTTCCGGGAAATTTCCTTTGAAGTGGCAAAAAAATTCTTCGGCGAAGACGTACCTGAAGATAATCTGAAAGAATTGGTTTATGATACGCTTACTTTTGATTGCCCGGTAATCCATATTCAGGATCAGATCTATGCATTGGAACTGTATCACGGACCCACCATGGCTTTCAAGGATGTGGGCGGGCGTTTTATGGCCCGGCTTTTAGCCTATTTCCTCCAGGGACAGCAGGAGCAGGTAAATGTCCTGGTCGCGACTTCGGGCGATACGGGAAGTGCGGTTGCCAATGGTTTTTTGGGGGTTCCGGGTATCCGGGTCTATGTCCTTTATCCCAAAGGTCTGGTCAGCGAAATTCAGGAAAAGCAGTTTACCACATTGGGGCAGAATATTACAGCCCTGGAGATTGACGGTACGTTCGACGACTGCCAGCGGCTGGTAAAAAGTGCTTTTTTGGACGGGGAACTAAGGTCGTCCCTGACTCTGACTTCCGCCAATTCCATTAATGTGGCCCGTTTCCTTCCGCAGGCCTTCTACTATTTTAATGCCTATGCCCGCATGCGGCA
>CAZOYZ010000061.1:13856-16480 GCA_964584045.1 uncultured Prolixibacteraceae bacterium
GCGAAGATATACAGGGATTCAGGTATAACGATAAGGAAATCAGAAAAGTGGTGAGGGAAGTCTACGAAGACAGCGGCTACCTGCTTGATCCGCACGGAGCGACCGGCTACCAGGCATTGGTGGAGGGACTGAAACCTGGCGAAAGCGGTGTTTTTCTTGAAACTGCTCACCCGGCAAAATTTCTGGATACGATGGAGAAGATTATCGGTGAAGGAAATGTGCCCATCCCCGAAAAGTTAGCAGGGTTCATGAAAAAAGAAAAGCTTTCTGTACCGCTTGGAAAGGACTTTAATGATCTAAAGGCGTTTTTGCTAAAGGAGTCGTGAGTCGTGAGACAAGAGGCACAAGGCATGGGCAGACTTTGCAGATGCAACAACAGCAACCTAAAACCATATAACTCATGATCGGCAGGCGTAAATTTATTCAGCGCGGGATAACTGCCTCATTGGCTTCGGCGATCCCGGTTTCTGTTTTCGGAGGCGTAAATGCCGCACCTGTACAGGCAAAGAAGCCTGTTGTCATTTCTACCTGGAAACATGGCGTGCCTGCCAACGAAGCCGCATGGAAAGTGCTTCAGTCGGGCGGCAGGGCGCTTGATGCTGTGGAGACGGGCGTGAGGGTGTCCGAAGGTGACCCTGAGGTGATGAGTGTCGGATTCGGCGGACGCCCCGATCGTGACGGCCATGTGACGTTGGATGCCTGCATTATGGATGATAAAGGAAATGCAGGAGCCGTGTGTTTCCTGGAACATATTAAACATCCGATTTCGGTGGCGCGTTTGGTGATGGAAAAGACACCGCACGTGATGCTTGCCGGGGAGGGCGCCCTGAAATTCGCCCTCCAAAACGGATTTAAAAAGGAAGACCTGCTGACTGAAGAGGCGAAGCGGCAATGGGAGGAATGGAAAGTGAAAGCAGACTATCACCCGGAGGTCAATGTCGAGAATCATGACACCATTTCCATGCTGGCCCTCGATCAACATGGAAATTTAAGCGGGGCATGCACCACGTCAGGCCTGGCTTACAAAATGCACGGCAGGGTGGGCGATTCACCGATCCCCGGAGCCGGGATGTATTGCGATAATGAAGCAGGGGCTGCTGCCGCTACCGGACACGGAGAGTGGGTTATGCGTACCTTGGGAAGTTTTCTCGTGGTCGAACTGATGCGGAGCGGATATTCTCCTCAAAAAGCCTGCGAGGAAGCCATTATGCGGATCGTAAAGCTGAAACCGGATTTCAGCCAGGTACAGATCGGGTATATTGCATTGAATAAAGCCGGCGAAACAGGGGCATATTGTCTGCAGCCGGGATTCAGCTATGCCTTGTTCCGTGACGGTAAAAATGAATTGATCTCTGCGGAAGCATATCAGAACGGATAAATTACGGGAGTTCCATTCCTCTTTGCTGGCGGAAAGCAATGACCATTTCCAGGATTTCTTTGCCAAACTGCTGCATTTTTGTCCCGCTCATCCCTTTTATACGCTTGAGTTCATGACGCGTTGCCGGAAGTTTTTCCACAATTTCGAGCAGCGTTTTCTGGGGGATGATCTTTGAGATCCCCAGACCTTTGGCTTTCGCTTTTGAAGCCCTCCAGGCATATAAACAGTTAAGAAGCTCCGGATATTTGGAAAGGGGAGCCTTGGCTGTTCCCAACGATCCGGAATGGCCGGGCAGGTCGATCGCTCCTTTCGCCCTGGCCTCCAGATAAGTCTTTAAAATGAATCCGTCTTTGCAGCTTTCCAGTCCGCTTTTTTTGATCCGGATCTCCCGGTGAAGCCGTTCAAATCCCTGCTGAAAGCTTTTACGGATGGCGTTGTTGTCTGTTTCGAATCCCGATGATTGAAGCGGCTGAACCAACCCCGTATCCAGTTTTTCCAGAAAGTAAGGGCAGGCTTTTCTGATCCGCTCCTGGAGTCGGTCGTTTTTTTCGGCATCCGCACCCAACCGTAACAGTTCAAGGATCTGTCCTTCAAATTTATCGGCGATTTCGATCAGATCTGTTTTTAAAAGGGGAATGATCGTTTGGAGCCGGCTGGTCAGATCACCAAGGAGCAATGCGCCATGCTCGTTACACAGTTTCAGCAGGTATTGGATCTGCCAAAGGACAGGTTTAAAGTCGAATAGTTCAGTGAGTAATTTCTGTTGATAGCTCTTTCGCGATTCCATCAGTTCACGTTCACCAGGCTGATTTTGTTCTACCCCGGAGGTAAACGAAATCACTGTACTGTCGGTTCTGATGCTGTGTAATCCGATTGGCGTGCTTAGTACGAGCCCTTCCAGCGTTTTGCAGCGGCTGAGGGCTACATAAACCTGCCCGTGCGCAAACGACTGCCTGGCGTTAATGATCGCTTTTTCGAACGTGAGCCCCTGACTTTTATGAATGGTAATCGCCCAGGCCAGCTTTAACGGGAATTGCTCAAATGTTCCGATAACGATTTCTTCGATCTCCCGGGTTTCCTTGTTAAGCTCATACCGGATGTTTTGCCATTCTTCACGGTTTGCATCGATTGGTTCCTGATCTTTTTCGCACTGCACGGTGATCCGGTCTTTATCCATACGGGTTATCCTCCCGATCTTCCCGTTGTAATACCGCTTTTCAGAAGAACTGTCGTTTTTCACGAACAT
>CAZOYZ010000062.1:0-16000 GCA_964584045.1 uncultured Prolixibacteraceae bacterium
GCATTTGCGATTCTTCCAGAGGAACGGCGACGGAGATATATCCGGCGTTTTTATGCAGTTGACCGGGCAAGGTCATTTGAAGCTGGCGTATCCGACCGGTAGATAATTCAGAGTTAAAGAAAATCTTTTGATTTTCATCGTTCAGAATATCGAGCGAGGATCGCAGCAGGTTAGGTGATTTCTTGATGGTATTTCCGGTTTTATCAGCAACCTGGATGAAGATCGGGTTCACTTCTATCTGCCCGTGTTCAATCTCGCTCCATTCGGCCTGATCGTTGAAAATGAACTGTCCGTCAATGATTTCGATGCCGCCTGCTACTTCCCTGTACTCTGCATCCAGATCATTGTTCAAATGATTGTAAACCGTCTTATAAACCACCAGGTAGATCGAAGTGAAGACCACAACGATCAGAACTGCAGTCGCTGTCAGGAAGTTCAGGGCAATGCGGTTACTGTAGCTACGTTCATTCATAAAGTACTGATCATGTATCCTATACCGCGGATGGTTCGTATAAAACTTTTTTCTGTCCCGTCATCCAGTTTTTTACGTAAAGCATTGATGTATACATCAATAACGGAAGTATCATAGTCAAAATGAATGTTCCAGACCTGTTCAATAATACTGGTCCGCGAACATACTTTCCCGTTGTTACGCATCAAAAATTCGAGCAGTGCAAATTCCTTCTGTGTCAGTACGACCTCTTCATTTTCCTTAAAAACCTGATGTTTGTCAAGGTCCATGAGAAGATCGCTGTGGCGGAGGTGGCTGGCTTCTTCATTTTTGCTGCGAAGCTGTACCCTGATCCTGGCCAGCAGTTCGTCAAAAGAAAAGGGCTTTCTCATGTAATCATTAGCTCCTGCTTCCAGTGCAGATACAATATCCTGAACCGCATCCTTTGCCGTCAGAAAAATAATGGGAACCAACGGATCCTTCCTGCGGATTTGGCGGCAAATTTCAATTCCGCTGACCCCGGGAAGCATCCAGTCAATGAGAAACAAATCATAGCCGGCTTTACCGGCTGTGACCATTTTAAATGCGGTAGCACCGTCAGAAGCTTCATCGACAGCAAATCCTTCTTCCTTCAACCCTTCTTTAATGAATGAAAGAATGCCTGGTTCGTCTTCAATGATCAGTATCCGCATCATATCGTATTTGTTAATTTTCGGACAGATCAGCCGGAGATGAAGCCGTCGCTGTAGAGCCAAACAAGAACAATAAGTCCTAATATCACCCGGTAATAGCCAAAAACCACGAAACTGTGCTTTTTGATGAAATTCATGAGGAATTTGATCACTCCTGCCGCAACGATAAAAGAAACCAGCAAGCCGGACGATAAAATCACGAAATGATGGAATGAAAAGGTGAGAGGACTCTTGACCAGTGAATATACCGACGCTGCGAGAATAGTAGGAATGGCGAGGAAGAAGGAAAATTCAGCAGCCAGCTTTCTTGAGCACCCGAGCATGAGGGCACCGATAATCGTGGCAGCCGAACGCGACGTGCCCGGGATCATGGCCAGGCACTGAAATAATCCGATCAGCAGGGCTGTTTTATAGGTCATCTCGCGAACAGTTAAAATAGTTCCGCTTTTATTCCTGCCATCCAGCATGATCAGTAAAATCCCTCCGGCGATCAGACTGACACTCACAACGGTCATGTTAAACAAGTATTCTTCAATAAAACCGGCGAGCAGGAAACCAAAAACTGCCGCGGGCAAAAATGCGGTCAGTATTTTAGACCAGAGCCGGACGAATTCCCGTTCAACCAGCAAACCCGGATGCGACGGGAAAATATCTTTCCGAAAGTAAATGATGACAGCCAGAATGGCACCCATCTGTATAAATACATCGAACACCACTGTAAACTCTTCAGAATAGGTCAGCCATTTATTCACCAGAATTAAATGACCGGTTGAGGAAACAGGCAGAAATTCGGTCAACCCCTCCACGAATCCAAGAATAACCGCTTTTACAATTTCCCACATAGGTTAAAGTTTAAAGGTATCAAAGAAAGGGAAAAATTTAGTGATAAAGAGAAATTCGAGTTGTATAGATTCATTCTAAACAATTTTTTAACCCATATGATTCCGGGCGGGAAAGGCCCTGATCAAATACGAATGGAGAAAATCATCCGGGAAAAGATCATTGGAACACGAAATGACAAAAAAAATGATTAACTTAATCCCATAAAAACGTAGAAGTCAAGCGCATTTTTTTGGAATTGTCAACATAGTATGTCCTGACAGAGAATCAGGTTACCGGTTTTCAGGCTAACCTGATAAAGGTAATTGGACTGCGGAAGGAGGAAAGGGAAGAGATCGGCGGATTTCTTCCTTTTTTTTAAAACAGGCTCCGCTTTTTTGTCTGTTATTCAAACTTCGGGTATTCCCGGCCTGCAGGACAAACTGAAATGATAATTATGCCTTGGAAATTACCTCTAAAATGAAAGTCTGACTTGGATTGCTGTAAAACTCATGGATAGGTTTTCATTAAGTAAAAAAAACTATTTTTACTCTTTAATACACCTAAAATAAGAACCAAACTAAAATGAAAAAGATCTACATCTTACTTTTATTTTTGGCTGCCATGGATGGTGTTTATGCTTCCACCCGGCTGCAGTTCAGAAATATTTCGTCAGAGGGTGGATTGAATAACAGGAATGTCAGTTCGATTACACAAGACCAGTTGGGATATATTTGGGTGGCTACTATGGGCGGAGTGAGCCGGTATAATGGTTACAAATTTGAGCATTACTATTTTGATTCCGGAGATACCCTATCTTCCTTAAATTCAAATCACGTTACTTCCATTTTTTGTTCTTCTGATGGGCTTGTTTTTATTGGGACGATTGCCGGACTAAACTGTTATGATGTACGTAAAGATAAGTTTTTAAAGCTTTTCCCTGAAATTCAGGTAAGCATTACAAAAATAGCAGAATACAATGATTATGTCTATTTGGCGACCCATAAGGGACTTTTCCGCTTTCGTTCCATTAATGATAAACTGGAAGAACTAGGCACAAACCTGACAAGGGCACCTCTAATCCATAGTTTGTTATTTGACGGCAAAGGAAATGTATGGTGTGGTTTGGATGGCATGGGACTTGCGGTTTATAATTTAAAATCAGGGAATGCTGAAATTTTTAAGAATAAGCAGGTGCAATTTTCCTTTAGACAAAATTCGGTACTATGCATTCAAAAAGTTTCGGAGGATCTTATTATTTTGGGGACCAAAGAAGGAATAAGTTGTTTTAATACCCAAATTCGTCAATATATCTGTCCCGTTGAATATTCTGCACTTCAGAAAGCGCTTTCCGGTATCGAAGTGAAGTTTATTTTTGAAAAAGAGCCATTTGTATATTGGATCGGTACCTTGCAGACGGGATTATTTATTTTTGACAAATCACGGAATAACATCGTCCGGTATTTGAATAATGAGAAGACTTCTGAATTTCATTCAAACAACTTTCAAACCTATTTCAAAGATCGGTCAGGAAACATTTGGATCGGGACATTTGATGCAGGTCTGGATGTTTATTTTGCCCATGCAAAAAGTTTCAATTATGATATTTCGTTAAACCAACTGGTTCAGAAAATTTTTGTAACCGGGATTGCGGAAGACTGCAACCGGAACCTGATTATTGCAACGAATGAGGATGGTTTATTTTTTTATAATCCTGATTCAAAGATTGTTGAAAAATATGGTAAAGGAAACAGTAACCTATTGAGCGATCATATCCGTACAGTATATGTTGATTCGGAAAATAACTATTGGATAGGCTTATACGATGGACTACAAATTTTTAATCCCAGGAAGAAATCTTTTAAAACGCTTGTAATTCCGAGACCCAACAATGGAGCTGTGTCTGTAATTCAGAAGAATGATCGTATTTATGCCGGAACCGATGGACAGGGATTATTGGTATTTGACCTTGATGGAGCTTTACAGAGAAGGTGTGCAGAACATGGATTGAATATTACTAAAGTGGTTGAATTTACCGATCGGGAGCTTTTATTCGAAAGTTATGGAAATGGCTTATTTACAATCGATATTAACAATTATTCCATTCGACCTGTCCTGCTTGCAGATATCAAAAAATATCCTGGTTTAGTAAGCGTGATTGATATTTTTAAGGACAAAGAAGGGATAGTTTGGGCAGGTACTTATAATTATGGCTTGTATTCACTTGATTTCCAAAAATCCAGAATCCAAAACTATAATATTCACAATGGTTTACCAAGTACAGATGTTGTGGGCCTTCATGAAGATGAGGATTCCCATATATGGATAAGTACGTCCAATGGCCTTGTTGCTCTCGACAAAAACAGCAACAGTCTAAAAAGCTTCTTTCAGGAGGAAGGAGTGAACAACTATCAGTTTCATCAGAAAGCCAGTTTAAAGGATAAACTGGGAAATATTTACTTTGGTGGAAATTTAGGCTTAACCTATTTTAATCCATCCGAAATTATTAAAGGTGATGGTGATGCGCCCAGAATAGTGCTTGAAAATTTATATATACAAAACCTCCTGGTTACACCCTCCGATGAGAAGAGTATGCTTGTTTCCAGCCTTCCTTATACGAAGCAGATAACCTTAACCCATAAAGATCAGATTTTTAGCATTGATATTGTTGCTTTTGATTATTTGGCCCCGGGGAAGATCACCTATTCTTACATGCTTGAAGGTTTTGATACGGCATGGTATGATATCGGAACCCAGCGCAGGGTTTCGTATTCAAATTTGCCCAGGGGAAATTATACATTTAAGGCAAAGGCTGTCAGTCATTCCGGAATGAATTCAGAAAACGTAGCTGAATTGAAAATCAGGGTAAAGCCTGCCCCTTGGTTTTCGGTTACTGCCTGGATTGTTTATTTGGCAATTCTGGCAGGAATTTCTTTCTTTATCTCCAATCTTCGGTTCAAAGCTTTTGTTTATAAAAAGGACTCGGAATTTCAATATTCCGAGAATAGACGCGAAAAGGAAATTAACGTGATGAAGCAGAAATTTTTTACTAATATTTCGCATGAACTCCGAACTCCTCTTACCTTAATCTTTGGCCTGGTTACCCAACTTGCGGAACAAAAGGATTTGAGTCCCAAAGTCCGGGACTTTACTCAAAACCTGTATTTGAATGTCAACCGGCTTTTGAAATTGGTTAATCAGTTGCTTGCCTATAAGAAGCTCGAAGGAGAGGAGCTTTCTCTATGGATTCAGGAGGGAAATGTAAATGATGCTATCCGACAAAACATAGAGCTTTTTCAAGTATATGCAAAAGAAAAAGAAATAAGTATTGATTTTCAGGAAGATGACAATTATGATTTTTGTTTCGATAAAGATAAACTGGAAAAAGTACTGAATAACCTGCTCTCGAATGCCATTAAGCATTCTCCGCCTGGGGGAAATATTGGTTTGGTTGTTTCCAGGATACCGCTTGACCAATTCAGGCTTGACTACAAAGATGAACCAGAAAAGATTGCCAGGGAGTATATAGAAATCAGTGTTACTGATCATGGTACGGGAATTCAGGAAAAAGATTGGGATACCATTTTTGACAGGTATAAACAAATTGAAACATATGGGAAGCTATTGCCGGATTATTCAGGAACAGGGATTGGCCTGAACTTTACCAAATCGCTGGTAGAAATGCATAAGGGAAAGATCAGGATGGAAAGTAAGCCTGGAAAATTTACCATTTTTTCGTTTGCTTTACCTTTTGATCGTTCGGTTTATAACCCCAAAGATTTTGCTGTAGTTTCTTCAGGGAAAGAACAGATGAATCCGGATTCCCGGATTGAACAATCTGAACTGGAAATGGATGTTAAGCTTGATATTACGCCTGACTTTGAAAAGACAATTCTGATTGTGGAAGATGATCCGCAACTCAATATTTTTATCGCAAGCGAGGTAAAAAAATATTACAGCTTGCTGACTGCCGCAGACGGAGAAAAAGGATTACAGTTGGTTAGGCAAAAGTGTCCTGATTTAGTCATTTCCGATATTATGATGCCTAAAATGGATGGTTATGAATTGACTAAAGCACTAAAAGAAAGTAACGAGTTTTGTCATATCCCCGTAATTCTGTTAACGGCGAAAACAGAGATATTCAGCCAGATTGAGGGGATGCATTCAGGCGCCGAGTTATACATTCCAAAACCTTTTAATATTTATTTTCTCCTCTCTGCAATCGACAGCCAGTTGAAAAACAGAAAACGTATTCACGAAATTTTTCTAAGCGGCCGGATGCCTAACCTGGAACGTGCTGAAATTAATCAGCGCGATATCGCTTTTTTATCAAAACTAAATACAATTCTTGAGAAAGAATTGGCTAATCCGGATCTTGATATTCAGTTTTTAGCAAAATCCATGAATTTGAGCCGTTCTGTGTTTTATCGCAAATTTCTAAGCCTTACCAAGCTCTCACCTATTTCGTACATCACCAAATTTCGTATCAATAATTCTGTTGAATTAATAAAAACCGAAAAGTATTCGATAACCGAGATCAGTGAATTGACAGGTTTCAGCTCACCTTCCTACTTTAGCAGGGCCTTTAAGCAGGAAAAAGGGATTAGCCCAAGAGATTATGTTCATCAATAAAGAAATTGAAAACAGGTACCATCATGAACCCGATTATTTTTGTCTGGTTTGTTTTGTGCCGGTCAAATAATGCCTCATGGATACTCTTTCCAGTGAAATGGTTAATTTGCATATAACATATTCATCTTATCCGGAAGACAACCAATGAATTCGGCTGATCGTCAGATCGTTTTGTGTATTTATATAAGTACATATATATTTCGGGAGTTAAGGAAGAATGATAAGCATATGTAAAAAAGAGACAATTTGAAAAGAAAACGGTCAAAAAGTGAATGCGAATACCTGCAGATATTCCAAATTTTGAAGAATTATTCTTTAAACGATAATTTACCTAAACTTATGAAACGAAACAAATTGAAAATTTGGCAAAAGCTGCTCTTTTTAGGAGTGATGCTATTGTTAACTCAGCAGATTTTTTCCCAGGTTAAAGGGAAAGTGTCTGATGAGAAGGGATTGCCTCTTCCTGGTGTTACCATTATTGAGAAAGGCACTACGAATGGAGTGATTACTGATCCCGGTGGTTTGTATCAAATCAAAGTGCAAAATGGGCAAACCAGTATATTGATTTTCTCTTTTGTTGGGATGAAAACCCAGGAGATACCAGTCAAAGGGGAAACCACCCTTAATGTTACTCTGAAGGAGGAACTCAAGGACATTGATGAAGTAGTTGTTGTAGGATATGGAACCCAGAAAAAAGAAAGCATTGTTGCAGCCATTTCCACTATTTCAGCAGAGGATATTGTACGTACTCCCACTGCAAACCTGACTGCAGGGCTTGCCGGTAAACTGCCGGGCTTAACGATCATGATTAAAGATGGTGAGCTTGGGAAGGAGAACATACAGACATATATCCGGGGACAGGCCACAACGAACACTTCTAACCCGCTTATTCTGGTCGATGGAGTGGAGCGTGAAATTACCACACTCGAACCTTACGATATTGAATCGGTTTCTATTTTGAAAGATGCTTCTGCTACTGCGGTATTTGGCGTAAGGGGTGCAAATGGCGTGATTTTGGTTACAACTAAAAAAGGGATTGTAGGTAAGCCACAAATCAGCGGCAACGTAAATTATTCACTTCAAACCCCCACCCGTTTACCCAAACCCATGAATGCCATTGATTACATGAACACCCGGAACGGAGTTATCCAGGATTTTAATGATGCTCTGGGGCAATCGAGTCCGCTTCCATATTCGGATGAAGATTTTGAGCATTACAGAAAAGGAGATTTACCCGAGTATTATGTAGACCGGAACTTCTTCAAGGAATTGATGTACAAGTTTGTTCCCATGTACAAGGGCAATGTGAATATCCGCGGAGGAAGTACAAAGACCAAATATTTTGTCAGCGCAGGATATATGCGTCAGGGTGGGCCTTTCAAAACTGAACGGTGGGATGAATACAACTACGACAACGAGCAACGGGTTGACCGTTTTACCTACCGTACCAATATCGAAATGCAAATCACCAAAAGTCTGAAAGCATGGTTGAACCTCTCAGGATATTTGCAGGACAAGAACGATCCGATCATTTATGGATCTGCTGATGATGCCGGCGGGGAGGGATCATATTACTATCTGTTGCTTGCTGCATTTCTCGATATACCTACCTTATCTTTTCCTGATGTTAACTCCGATGGAAATGTAGTCAGTGTCCCCGGTACCGATCGGACCCCTTATGGAATGTTAAACCGTTCGGGGTACCGTATCACCACAACCAATACTGTAAATTCAACCCTGGGGATAGAACAGCAACTCGATTTCCTGACCAAAGGCTTGTCAGCCAGAGCAATCATATCATACGATTCCTGGGCTTCTCACATTCGGGGATTTAGTCGCGTCTATCAGACATACGTTGCATCTCTGGATGAATCGGGAGGCACCCCGGTAATCACTTACAGCAGTGGCGACGGAAAGGATACCGAACTTTCACCGGTACTGACACAGCGCTTTCGCTCCAATTATGATCTGGAAGCTTCGCTGAATTATAACCGCTCCTTTAATAATCACAATGTCTCAGGTTTGTTATTGTACAAACAAAACCAACGGATTGTTAATGTTGAAGTACCTTATAATTATGTAGGTATTGTTGGCCGCGCAACATACGCTTATCGTCAGAAATACCTGGCCGAATTTAATTTTGGAATGAATGGTTCGGAACAGTTTGCCCCTGGCCACCGGTTTGGCTTTTTCCCTTCGGTTTCTCTTGGATGGGTGCTTACTGAAGAACCGTTCATGAAATCAGTGAATGGCGTTCAATTTCTGAAATTGCGCGGATCTTTTGGTCAGGTCGGGAATGACCAGATTTCAGGTAGCCGGTTTATTTACGTCGATGACTATACACAGGGGTACGGTGGATACTTTAACGGACTAAATGGTCTACCTGGACTGCCTGATCCTGTTTATGAGAAGTCAATGCCTAATGAACTGGTAACCTGGGAGGTAAGTAATAAGTTCAATATAGGTTTCGAAAGCAGGTTTTCAAAGGGATTTGAATGGGATGTGGACCTGTTTTATGAAAAAAGGAATTCCATATTAATCGACGTAGCGTCCATTCCTGCATACATGTACGGGCAGTTAGCCCTTCCCTCCACAAACGACGGGATCATGAGCAACAGGGGGTTTGAAACAACTTTTGGTTACAGCACATCTGTCAGTAAGGATTTGTTTTTAGGTGCCCGGTTCAGCGCTTCGTTCGCCCGTAACAAGGTGGAGAAAATGAATGAGACACCGCTTGATGAAACCTATGCTTATCAATATAAGGTGGAGGGATTCAGTCGTGGGGTCAACTGGGGGTACGATTGTCTGGGGTATTTTGAAGACCAGGCAGAGATTGAGGGTTGGGCCGATCAGACAGGCCTGGGTGCACAGACATTGCCTGGCGACCTGAAATACCGCGATGTGAATGGAGATGGTGCCATTGATCCCAAAGATTTGGTTCCCATGAAATACCCGGGGGTTCCGGAATTGAACATGGCTCTGAACCTGACAGCACAATACAAAGGCTTTGACTTTAATGTATTGTTCCAGGGGGTTAGTAATTACACATTCAATTTTAGCGGCCGTGGTATTTATGACTGGGATGGTGGAATAGGAGGAATTAAAACATATTTTGACCACCACCGCTATTCCTGGACACCTGAACGGGCGGCTAATCATGAAGAAATACGCTATCCAAGGATGCACCCGGACGGAATATCCGGTAATAAACAGGCCAGCGACTATTGGCTTATCGATTTGGCGTATTTGCGGATTAAAAATCTGGAACTGGGCTATACACTTCCCAAAAGATGGAGTTCGTGTGCCGGGATTGAAAATTTCAGGATCTATTTAAATGGTTCGAACCTGTTGACGATTGACAACATGCCTGAAAAAATTCTTGACCCTGAAGTGAGCAATTCACTGAACCATCCGATTTTTAAGACCTATAACATTGGGTTGAATATCACATTCTGATCTTTTGCAATCATTAGTTTAAAATGTAAAACCATCCGATATGAAAAAGGATACTATAAAACAAATCATAAACGTGGCTTTTCTCCTGCTGCTATTGACACCGGCAGGATGTGAGAAAGTCTTTGAGGATGCGCTGGACCGCGCTGATGATTCGCGTGAAACGCTCGAAGGAATGCTGGGTGACAAAGATAAAGTATGGGGAATGCTGAATTCATGCTATACCGGTGTCCCTGCCGATCGTACCGAAATCCGTTTCCATACCACTTTTGAATCTCTCGATGATAACGTATTTGATGCACAAGGGCAAAGTATGGGCAACTGGCGTTCGGGTCTGTTGTCGCCTTCCTTTGCGGCAATTTCAGCATCAAGAAGTTCTTCAAATGCGTATTTTTCCTACAATCTTAAAGGTGGAGGAGGAGGATACTGGGCCCGCTATTGGGGAGCCATACGATATTGCAATACGCTGATTGAGAATATAGATCACATCACGGTCCCTTTGGAAGAATTGCCGCAGAGCGATCGTGAAATGATACGTGATGAAGCAATTGTACTCAGGGCTTATTTTCATACTATGCTGATTGGAATGTATGGCCCGTTGCCCTTTATGGACAGCAATGTTCCGCTGGATTGGAGCGGTTGGGAGAAAATGACACGTCCGACATATGATGAAGTGGCAAATAAAATTGCCGGAGAACTTCAGGCAGTGATCGACCGTGGAATTATTCCAATGAAGCGCGATCCTGTTATCGAGAACGACAAATGCAGGATTCCGCTTGGTTTTGCATATGGTCTGAAATCGCGTGTATTGCTTTGGAATGCCAGCCCGTTAAACAACCCGACAGGCGATGTGGTAAAATACGAGACTGCAGCGGCAGCTGCCAGGCAATTCCTTGACAAAAATGCATACTCACTGGAGCCGTTCGAAAAAACCAAGCAAATGTATATCTCCCGGTTGACTGAAAACCTGGAGGCTACGGAGGTCATATGGCGGGCAGGATACAGACAGAACCAGTTGTGTAATATACATGGAATGGATTTGTCGACAGCGGACCCCAAACGATGCAATTTTATCCCCAACAAGGCAGGGGAAACCCCAAGCCAGGAGATCGTTGATTGTTACGAGCTGAAAAACGGCGCTCTGATTATTGAAAACTACGATGCCACCCACGCGAATCCTGTTTTTACACCTGAGTGCATTTCAGCCGGATACGACGACGTAAACAATCCCTACGTCAACCGGGACGACCGTTTTTATCGTGACATTTTATTTAACGGGAACTATTTTGGCGAATCCTATAAGTTAGGTTCGATAACCGTGTGGACCTATTTGGGTGCAAAGGGAACCGGAACAAATGGAAATTCAACATCCGGAAAAAGCACCGCCACTTACACAGGCTATTATTACGCGAAAGACCGTGATCCGATTTGGTATGGAAGCGGGTCTGCCGCACAGGGAAATTCACGATGCCATCATCACTCAATTTGGATGCGTTATGCAGAAATTTACCTGAACTATGCCGAAGCCTTATGTGGTGCGGGGAGGTTGAACGAAGCCTGCGAGGCGCTCGACATGACCCGCTTACGGGCTCATCAGCCATCGGTTAAGGCTGTGCCTGGTTTTCAATTAAACAAAGCGTGGCTGATGAAAAGAATTCAGAATGAAAGACGGGTGGAACTGGTATTGGAAGATGCACGTTTTTACGATGTACGTCGTTGGAACCTCATCAGCGATCAGAACAACAACACGGTAAGCGGTATGCTCGTTGAAAAAGTGGGGAACAATCAATTTAAACATACCCGTTATCAGATTCCATTCGTATGGGCTTGCCACAACGAAAAATACAAGATATTGCCAATCCCGATCGAAGATAAGAAATTCTTGCCTAACCTGGACCAGCCGGAAGCTTGGCAATAACTAGACAGAAAAACGATTGTTTTTAAACTCAATTATCTGGAATTATGAAGAAAATAAAAAAATATATCCTGCTGATTGGTTGTTTTCTTGCCGTTGTGCTGCCGGTCTCGGCAAACGGAGTCATCGCAGGAAAAGTAACCGATACGAATGGTATTCCTCTTTCAGGTGTCTGGGTTCGCCCGCTGGGTGAGAAGGCGGGTACCCTAACCAACAAAGACGGGGAGTTTAGCGTCTCAGTCGGGAGTTTCCCGGTAACCCTCGAATACACATACCTGGGCTACGAAAAGAATACCTTGACGTATCAGACTGCGCAAGCTGATGAAGTTGTATTTATTGAGAAGGAGCCAAAATATGAGAGCGTTGCATACGGGGTTCAGTCTAAAGAGCTGGTAACAGCATCGGTTTACTCCATCAGTGGGGAGGAACTCGTATCCGGTCGTTCGACCAATCTTTTTACCGCGTTGCAAGGCAGGCTTCCCGGCTTAAGTATCATTCAAAAGGATGGTGAACCGGGGAAAGAATCATTTAGTGCAACCATCCGGGGTTATGATTCTCCCAACTCAAACCGGATACTTTACATTGTGGATGGGGTTGAAAGAGATCCATCAGGAATTGATCCGTACGACGTGGAAAAAGTGACTGTCCTGAAAGATGGAGCTGCTACCGCAATCTATGGCATGCGTGGATCAGGAGGGATTCTGATTATCGATACAAAAAAAGGATTTGATGGAAAATCTAAGATCAGCGTTTCAGTTGATCACGCGCTTCAGTCACCCACCCGGAAACCTAAAATGGTTTCGGCATACGATTATGCCCTGATGTACAACCAGCGTGTGGCAAATGATACGTTGTTTTCCGATGCGCAAGACATTGCCACCGGCGGATCCGGATTGGACCATAGCGGCACCGTATTCTATACCCCGTATGAAATTGAGCGCTATCAAAAAGGCGATCAGACCGAATTTTATCCGGTCCGGGACATGGTGGACGATTTCATGAAAGATTTCTCGCAAATGACCCGGATAAACGTCAATTTCCGGGGTGGTACCGATTTGATGAAATACTTCACTTCAGTTGGATATCTGAATCGGGATGGCTTGTTCGAAAATGAGCCGTTTGACAAGTACAGCTATGATGCCGAATCAAAAAACAGCCGGTTTAACTTCCGGACCAATATGGATATTGCCATTAACAAAACCCTTGATGCCTGGGCAAAAATTGGTGGTTATATGGAAAGGGTAAATGCACCTTATGTAGCAGATGATCATAGCTGGGACTATGTTCTGGCAAAATTGTTCGAAACGCCAAATAATGCGCATAATGATCTTACTCATGGTGGAGAAGTAGTCGTCAAACGCGATAAACTTAACTTCAGAAATGCCAGCTCGGTTTATGGTTATCTCAATCGTACAGGTTCTATTTCGGAAACGGTAACCAGACTTGGAAATACCTTTGGGGCACGTCAGAAATTGGATCGACTTACCGAAGGATTATCCGTAACAGGACAACTTACGTTCGATATTTTCTCCAGGAACACGCAAATACGGAGCCGAAGCTATGAAGCCTGGGAAGTAGCTGCTTTGACCGACGTGAACGGGTTGGACTCCCTGGGATATGTTAAAGTTCCCGGAACTTCCAATTCAACATTGTCTGATGGACAAGGCAAGTTTTTCAATTACATGTATAATATGCGTGTATCAGTGGATTATATGCGCGTTTTTGCCGGGAAACACTATGTGGGCGGGATGCTGATGGGAGAACGGTACATGCAGCAACAACAGAGCCTTTTAGCGGGTAATTATATTGGTCTGGCCGGACGAATGACCTATGCATTCTCCAATCGCTATTTGGCCGAGGTAAATTTTGCTTATCAGGGTTCAGAGCAATTTGCGAAAGGGAACCGCTTTGGATTCTTCCCATCGGTTTCAGCAGCATGGCTTGTTTCCAAAGAGAAATTCCTTGAAAATTCAAAAACGATCAGCTATTTAAAACTGCGTGCCTCAGCGGGACAAACCGGGAACAGTGCGTTTACTTACGGCGGGTCAGACCAGTATCTCTACTTGTCAACCTGGAATACAGATGCAACGGAAGACCAGATCGGAAATCCGGACATCAAGTGGGAAACTTCAACCAAATACAATGTAGGACTGGAGGTTGAGTTCTTTCATTCGCTGAACTTTGGCATCGACTATTTCTATCATGACAACACCGATGTGATCGTAAAGGATATTGCATTAATACCCGACGGGATGATGGGACTTGGGGATGCAACACTGCCTCCGGCAAATTTCGGGAAAACCAAAAACAGGGGATTTGAACTGACTGCCGGCTATAATAAACAGTTCTCAAAAGATGTTTCATTAAATCTGAGCGGTCAGGTTTCATTTGCGAAGAATGAATACATCTATATGGCTGAGTTACCCTATGATGAAACATACGCATATCCGTACCGGCAAAAGGGATATCAGATCAACACGAATTGGGGGTATCAAACCGATGGCTTGTTTAATTCCCAGGCAGAAATTGATCGCTGGGCTGACCAGTCTGCTCTTGGGGGAGTTCCTATTCCCGGTGATATCAAGTATCTGGACCTGAACAAGGATGGCGTGATCGATCCAAAAGACAAAGCCCCATTGGGCAGAGGCGAATCCCCTGATTGTATTTTCGGATTCAGGACCCAGGTGATTTACAAATGGTTTGACCTGAATGTCTTTGTTAATGGCGCTGCCAAAAGAAATGTCTATTTAAACGGTTTTGGCAGATGGTCCAACAACGACAACTTCACCGGGTATATGAAAAACGCCTGGACACCTGAACGCTATGCTTCCGGCGAAAAGATTGATTATCCGCGACTTGGGAACAACACCACAAATTATACCAGGAGTGATTACTGGATTAAAGATGGTTCATACATTCGTTTACGAAATGTTGAGCTTGGATTTACATTTCCCCAGAGCATTTCGAAAAAGATTAATGCCAATTCAATCAGGTTGTATGTTAATGGTTTAAACCTTTTTGTGTGGGATAAACTGCCCAACGACGATTTTGATCCGGAAACATCCAACAGTTCGAACATTGAATACCCGATCATGAAGGCATATAATTTCGGCTTATCCGTAAAATTTTAAACAGCTAATTGAATAACCGGACATCTATAAAACCAGTAATATGAAGAACAGAAAAAATATACAGAAACTGATAGGAATTTTACTCTTGGTATTTTCACAGAATGCCTGTGTGGATGTACTTGATGAAGTTCCATCCGACAAAATCGGTATCGAAAGGATCCTGAATAAAAATACCGTGAGGTATTTCAGGGATAATTGCTACGATAATCTGGACAATAGTTTTACAGGATATTATTCAGGAGAATTACCGGAATCATATACCGACGATGCTTTCAGATCAGGGACAGGAGTAAGCTTTGACTGGCATAACGGATTGCTTTCCCCAAACCAGCCGATGTTTGCAAGTAGTGTCTGGGACAATTGCTGGGAGGGAATCCGGAAATGCAACCTGGCTTTGCTTTACCTGCCGCAATCAACAGCTCCCAAAGATATGGTCAGTGATCAGGATATAGCCTGGTATTGTGATGAAGTTAAAATTTTACGGGCGTGGTATCATTTTTCACTGATCAGGATTTTTGGCCCTGTGCCGTTTATTGAAGAGGCTTTCAGCCCAGATTTTATGGACTGGGATCAATTGACGAGACCGACCTTTGATGAGATTTCAACACGGATTGTTGCTGAGATTGATGAAGTGATTTCCGCAGGCAATCTTCCGTTGCGGTGGCAAGTCTCAGCCGACTATAGCAAGGTCAATCTGGCTGTAGCCCATGCTCTCAAATCGAGGGTTTTACTATACAATGCCAGTATCCTGAACAATCCTGCCGCCGATCAGGCAAAATGGCAGAATGCCGCTGCCGCTGCACAAGCGTGTCTGAATTCGATTCTACCTGAATACGGGTTGTTGCCCATGTCTGAGTATGCTGATCTGTTTGACCAGGCCTCATCCGTATTGAACAAGGAAATCATT
>CAZOYZ010000063.1:0-13582 GCA_964584045.1 uncultured Prolixibacteraceae bacterium
GTTCCACCATATTTCTTAATGGAAATTAACCCGTTGGCTCCGTCGTTGTTAGCCCCGGTAAGCAAAATTCCTATCAGTTCATCTTTAAAAGCCCAGGCAGCTGTTTCAAATAAGACATCAATGGAGGGGCGGGAAAAATTTACTTTTTTATCGGTAGAAAGGCTCAATGAAAAGTCGCTTTCAATTTGTAAATGATAGTTTGGCGGAGCAAAATAAACTGTTCCCGGTCTGATCGCTTCTTTCTCTTCGGCTTCTTTAACTATAAAGCCTGTTTTTTCGTTCAACAGGGCGATATAGGCACTGATGTTATTGTTCCCGATATGCAGAACCACGATGATCGGCAAATCAAAATCGTCAGGGAATTTTGAAAGAACCACCCTGAGTGCTTCCATCCCTCCGTAAGATGCTCCGATGACAACCGCCCGTTTCATATTGAGACGACTAATTTCCTATAGATCCTCAACTTTTCGTCAACTGTTTCAAAGCTGTTTTCAAGATCGGTGAAAGCCAGGCTTTCCTTGGTTCCAAGGCATAAAAAACCCCGTCTGGCAAGGCTGTTTGAAAACAAATGAAGCACTTTGTTTTGCAGGAACTTATCGAAATAAATCAACACATTCCGGCAAAATATCAGGTTGACCTCGGCAAACACACCGTCGGTTACCAGGTTATGATCGGCAAATACAATATTTTTTGAAAGTGATTTGTCGAACAATACTGATCCGTATTTTGCTGTGTAATAATCGGAAAGACTTCCTTTCCCTCCGGCTGCACGGTAATTTCTTGAATACAGTTCCATCTCCTTTTTGCTGTAGATCCCCATTTTGGCTGTATCCAGAACGCTTTTATTGATATCGGTAGCATAAATCTGTACCCGCGACAAAAGGTTCTCTTCTTTCATGATGATGGCCAGCGAATAGACCTCTTCGCCGGTAGAACAACCGGCATGCCAAACTTTGATGTGTGCGTACGTTTTCAAGTCAGAGATCACCTTCTTCCTGAAAGCAAGATAAAACTCAGGATCGCGAAACATTTCCGTGACGTTGATGGAAAGGTCCCGGAGAAAAACCTGATAAAAATCCTTGTTCCACAATACCTTATTCTGCAGCTCCGAAATCGTGTTCAATCCGCTCAGCTTTAACCTTTGGTTAACGCGTCGTTTCAGGTGGGCTTTGCTGTAATTCCTGAAGTCGTAACCGTATTTCAGGTAAAGGGCCTGCAAAAGAAGATTCAGCTCAACATCCTGGGTGTCGATATTTTCCCTGTAAAGCGGACGATCACAATTTTTATTTTCTGATGGCATGCTTAATCGTTTTCATTAATTCAACCTCATTCACAGGTTTGCTGATAAAGCCATTCATTCCCACGGTAAAACACTTTTGCCTGTCCTCTGAAAAAGCATTGGCAGTTACGGCTACAATATAAACGGGTTTTGCCACTTTATGAATCGCTTCGTGCTCCCTGATTTTTCGGGTAGATTCAATTCCGTCACTCACCGGCATTTGCATATCCATCAGGATCAGATCGTAGCTGTTGGATTTAAACATGTCAAAGGCTTTTTCACCGTCTGCAGCAATGTCGCACCGGACTCCTATTTTCCGGAGAAGAAGCTGTGTGACACGTTGATTAATAGGATTATCTTCAGCATAGAGTATTCTTAGGTTGTTGGGAATTTCGGTATCCTGGCGGCTTGCTTCCTTTTTATTTTCCTTCCTGCATCCAAACTTTAGTTTAAACCAAAATTCCGATCCCTTCCCCGGCTCGCTGTTTACGCCTATTTCCCCGTGCATCAAAAAAACGAGGTTTCTGCAAATGCACAGGCCCAGACCTGTTCCTCCATATTTTCGTGTGGTGGAGGTTTCGGTCTGGGAAAACTCCTTGAACAATTTCTCTCTTTCATTTTCCGCGATCCCAATACCGGTATCGGTCACTTTAAAATGAAGTCCAACGTAGTCGTCGCCGCTTTCCATCAGCTCGATCTTTATTTTCACGCTGCCCTTTTCCGTGAATTTAATCGCATTATTCACCAGGTTTGTCACCACCTGATTTAACCGGTACGGGTCACCGGTCAGATTGTCGGGAATATTGTTATCGATTTCCTCGAAAAGTTTGATCCCCTTTGCGTCGGCTTTAAATTTCATCAGTTTTACGATCGCTGTGATCACATCTGAAAGCCTGAATTCAATCGCTTCGAGCTGAATCTGACCCGATTCGATTTTTGAAAAATCGAGAATATCATTGACAATGTTCAACAGGTTTTCTCCCGAGGTAGTAATGATCTCAAGCAGTTCCCGCTGGTCTTTCTTCAGTCCGGTTTCTTCCAAAACCTTTGAAACACCTATAATCCCGTTTAATGGCGTCCGGATTTCGTGAGACATGTTGGCAAGGAACATGGATTTCGCCCTGGTCGCTTCTTCTGCTTTTATTTTTTGTACACCAAGTTCCCGGTTTTTTTCTTCAAGTTTTACGAGGAGCTCTTCCAACTCCATTTTTTGAGAATACATATCCAGAAAGACCCTCACTTTTCCAACCAGGATTTCCGGAATAATTGGTTTTGGGATGAAGTCGACTGCACCGGTTTCAATCCCTTTGATAATATGCAAATCGCTCTGCAGAATGGCTGAAACAAAAATCACAGGAAGATATTTCGTCCGCCTCCTTTTGCGCATAAGCGATAACGTCTCGTATCCATCCATGCCAGGCATCTGAACGTCGAGGATAGCCATTGCGAAATCTTCTTTTTGAGTTTCCCGCAATGCTTCCATTCCGGAAGTTGCCCGGACAAAGGTGACATCGAAATCCCCCAGCAGCATCTCCAGGCTGATCAGATTTTCGATGAGATCGTCAACGATCAGTATTTTTGGTTTTTCCATGTTTTTTACTTGAACAACCAGATTTTTAATAATGACAAAAACTTCTGCACATCTACCGGCTTCGATATGTAATCATTGGCCCCACTGTCGATGGCCTTCTGGTAATCTTCCTTCATGGCTTTTGCCGACAGGGTAATAATGGGTATTTCATTGATCCCTGGAGTGTTCCTGATTGTTTTCATCGCCATGTAGCCATCCATCACCGGCATCATGATATCCATTAATACCAGGTCCGTATCCGGATGCTCCTTTAACATATCAATGGCTACCTCACCATTTTCCGCTTCAAACACTTCGATTTCCCTTTCCTCAAGGATCTGAGCCAGTGCAAACACATTCCTGATGTCGTCGTCCACCACTAAAACCTTTTTCCCTTTAAAACGGTTTTCTTCCGCTGTGTCACGCACAGACGGACGCAATCCCCTTGGCTGCTTATTCGCCACCTGATGGAGGAAAAGCGTCACTTCATCCATCAACCTTTCATCCGATTTGACTCCTTTTATCACGATGGAATCAGAAAACTCATGCAGTTCGCGCAGGTCTTTTGCTGAAAGCTCCCTTGCGGTATGGATGATCACATTCGGGATAGGAATATGATCTGACTTCAATTTTTCCAGCAACTTATTCCCCGAAAAATCAGGCAAACCCAAATCGAGAATGACACAGTCAAATGATGTGGCAGAAATCATCTTGTATGCCTGCTGTCCTGTCTTAGCCTCGCAGATAACAATATCTTTATTTTCAAAAAGCATTTGAATGGCTTCGCGTGTGGACGGATCGTCTTCTACCACTAAAATCTGACTGCGCGCATTACTGATCTTATTTTCGATATTCCGGGAAATTTCATCGAAGTTTACCGATTCAGGTGTTTTTAGCTCTTCGATGTGATCCAGCGTCACGTTTTCAATCCTCGATACAAAATGCAGGGGCAAATGACACGTTGATTTGTCCTCTTTCAGCCTTTTAAGCTCGTTTGAATGGTATAACTCCGACGAAATAATAATAGCCCCGGGTGAAAATCTTCTGGCAAGCCGTATGCTGTCATTGATACACGAAGCGACAAGGGCATTAAACTTTCTTTTATGACAAAGTTCGAGCAGTTCCTGCGCCTTCTCTTTTTCATTATGTATAATTAATACGGTTAACCGATGATCTTCCGCGTTACGGTCATCATCGATGAAAACCGGGATATCTTCCGGAGGGAGGTCACTTTCAAAAGTCTTTCTCTCCTCTCCCCGCTGTTGTTGCACGTCACGGGTTTTCCGCGGAGCTTCATGTTCCTTGTTTTCTCCTGCCGGTTTGTTGTCCAACGGCAGGTAAACGGTAAAAACAGAACCTTTCCCCTCCGTACTTTCAACATGGATCTCGCCACCAAGGGCTCTCGTGAGCTGTTTTGAAATCGAAAGTCCCAGTCCCGTTCCACCATATTTTCTTGAAATGCTTCCGTCGGCCTGCTGAAAAGCTTCAAAAATGTCATTTACTTTACTTTGGGGTATTCCGACACCCGAATCTTCAACGGCAACAAAACAGGTATTATTATGATTTAATGCAGGAGTCAACAGTTTTGTTGTTGGCGGAGTAATTCCCAAATTTATCTTTACGCCGCCGGCGTCGGTAAACTTAAAGGCATTTGACAGCAAATTTTTAACGATCTGCATCAGTCGCTGCTTATCGGTAAAGATCATCTTTGGAAAATCGTCATCCTGATTTATTTCCAGCATCAAGCCTTTGTGTTCCGCTACCGGCCCGAAGTTTTGCATAATTTCCGACGTTATTTCATTGACAGACGTATGGTTGAAACTATACGTCATCTTTCCTGCTTCGATTTTCGACAGGTCGAGGATCTCATTAATCAGATCAAGGAGGTCTTTCCCGCTTTTATGGATAATATTTACTGATTTCAACTGTTCTTCCGTTAAATTCCCCTTCTTATTATCCCCCAGTAGTTTTGAAAGAATGAGCATGCTGTTCAGAGGGGTACGCAATTCGTGCGACATATTGGCGAGAAATTCGGATTTATATTGGCTGGCCAGTTTCAGCTCTTCGTTGACCTCCCGAAGCTTTTCCTGCTGCGCCTTTAACTTTTCTTCATTTTCGGTCAGAATCTTCGTTTGTTCAGCCAGTTCCTCATTGGCGACCCGCAGTTCTTCTTCCTGTGATTTCAGTTCTTCGTTGGCGACCCGCAGTTCTTCTTCCTGCGACGTTAATTCTTCGTTTGTCGCTTTTAGTTCTTCCCGTTGGGTTTTCAGACGTTCGTTACGTTCCCGTATTTCAAGTTCCATCTTTTTAATTTGTGTAATATCTCTCGATATCCCAAATGTACCGGTTATCTCTCCTTTCTCGTTGATTAACGGCATTTTTGTCGTAGAAACGTACCTCTCGCCCCCACCCTTAAACGTGTCCTTTTCGACAAGTCCGATGATTGGTTTTTGGGTTTTTATGATCTCCTGCTCGCCGCGGTATGCAGCCACGGCATGTTCTTGAGTGAAAAAATCGAAATCCGATTTGCCGTAAAGATCCTCCGGTTTTTCGAGGTTAAACAGTGCAGCCATCGACTTGCTGACTTTTATAAATCGACTGTCGACATCTTTAAAATATACAGCGTCCGGCAGATTGTTCAACAGCGCATCCATCAGCGATTTTTCATGCTCGAGTTCCGACCGGATCTGGTGCAGCGCCTTGATCGTCTTCTCCAACTCTTGTTGGTTGGCGAGCAGCTGATCGTTCTGAACTTTGACTGCAATTTCCAGTTTCTTAAGGGGTGTTACGTTTTTTGATATACCGAATGTGCCAATGCATTTACCAGTCTCATCATACATCGGAAGCTTGGTTACCGACGTCCAGAATTCGTTGCCGTTGTCATCGACCCTTTTTCGAATCTCATCGATGAATCCCTTCCCTGTGTTCATGATCTTCTGCTCTTCCTGAAGGTACTTTTGCGCCTGCTCAGGGGAACGAAAATCAAGGTCTGATTTACCGATCGCATCTTCCGTCAACGGTATTCCAAACCGGTTCGCCATGGATTTGCTGATACGAAGGAACTTACTGTCGATGTCTTTGAAATATACATAATCCGGCAAGGCGTTCAGCATGGAATCCAGTAACGCCTTTTCCCTGACGAGGCTCTCTTTGATCCGGTTATTTTCGGCCAGTTCTTTTCTGAGTTGTTCGTCCTGTTTCCTCAGTTTTTCAGTCTGCTCCAGCATCTTGTCCAAAAACTCTTTATGACGCTTCCCCGGGCCGAATATCCTTCTGAAGACGGAAAAACTTGTTTTCAGCTTACCCATTTTTTCGGTTTTTTGTCATCATTTTGAAAGGCCGTAAGGTATAAAAAATGATATTCCAAAGCAACCTTCCTGTACGCAAAATCATTCGGCAAAAAAAAGCTCAAAAATACAAATCTCATAAACTCTCTTTGAAAAAGCCACGATATTGAAATAATTGAAAAAGTAATGCGTTAATAATACAATCAGGATTCCGGATTCATGCGGTTGATGACTAACGTGGCTTCTGCTTAAGCTTAATTAAATTTCAATAAACAATGAACAATTATGTCTGTATCAATCATCATAAGCATCGCCGTCAGTTTTGTAATCACCTATTTCACCATACCTCAGGTCGCGCATATCGCCAGGGAAAAAAAACTTTTTGACGAACCCAATTCACGTAAATTGAATAAAAAGGTTATTCCCACCATGGGTGGTGTCGGCATTTTCGCCGGCTACACGCTCAGTTCAATCCTCGTCATGAAAACACAAATCTCTCCTGAAATATCATTTATCTATGCGGCAACACTCATCATGCTGTTCATGGGGCTTAAGGACGATATGATTGCGATATCGGCGTGGAAGAAATTCCTGATCCAAATGGGAACCGCCGGTATATTAGTGACATGGGGTAATTTCAGGATAGACTACCTGTATGGTTTATTTGGCATTGGAAATTTACCGTACTGGGCCGGCATTTCACTCACATTTTTGATCTTTCTGTTCCTGATCAATGCCTTTAACCTGATCGATGGAATAGATGGACTGGCGGGAGGACTGACCTGTATGATCTCAGGATTCCTCGGAATATGGTTTTTTATGACCGGACACATGGATTATGCAATCCTGAGCGGCGCTCTTTGCGGAAGCCTCATCGCATTTCTCCGATTTAATTTGCCCGAAGGCAAAAATAAGATTTTCATGGGCGATACCGGCTCTCTTCTTTTGGGTGTCATCGTTGCAGCGCTTGTTATCAAGTATACGAATCTCAATCTTTTTGCCCCCGAAGACCTGTATTTCGCGCAGGCGCCACTTTTCGCCCTCGCTTTACTGATCGTACCTGCCACCGACACCTTAAGGGTCTTTATGATCAGACTTTTCAAAGGGAAATCACCTTTTACCCCCGACATGAATCATATCCACCATCTCCTTGTCAAGTCAGGATTATCTCATCCCGAAGCAAGCAGTTTTCTGATTTTATACACGCTTGGATTTCTGCTGCTTGCCGTATGTCTTCAATTCTATCTTCCTCTGACGCTCAACTTTTTCATATTTCTGTGTATCAGTTTTGGTGCCGTCGCATTGCTCGCGGCATACAACCGGAAGTCAAAAAGCGAGCAACTGCCAAAAATGGTCGTATTAAAAAACCATGAACGGGATAACGAGGAAGTGATTCCGGATAAGATCCGGTGGGAAATAGAAACAACACTTAAAAAGGCGGCTGTAGTCACGAAGAATTTCTATAAGAACTAAATGACTGGCAGAAGCAGCCAGTCAAAAAAAAAAGCAGACCTGTAAGCCGGGTTCTGTAACTCTTCATGATCATATCGAGTTCTCTATCATTTATCTGGCCGTAACATCGCTGTTACGATCTAGCAGCCTACCCCTCACAACACCGGAACTGACGAACCGGAACAAGGCGGGCAGCCCTGCAAGCGACAAACGCTGGTCGTGATATATTTGGCTTTGCAACCCATGAAAGGTACGGCTTCCGGAATCACTTCCGGAACCGGTGAGCTCTTACCTCACCTTTTCATCCTTATCAGACCTAAGCCTGACGGTTATTTTCTGTTACCTCATTACAAGTTTTCACCTGTCTTCCCGTTAGGAAGCATGGCGCCCTGTGTTGCCCGGACTTTCCTCTCCTTCACAGAAGGAGCGATAGAGCGGTCTGCGGTGCAAAGATAATAAAAAAGTCAAAACCTTTTGCCCTGCCAGGTGGAGCGTGCTTCCAGCCGTTTCCGCAGTTTTGCCGTAAACTCAAAATTTTTCAGTCCCCATTTGGGAGCGATGACCATTTCGGACGGAGCCTGGCTTACAAATCTTTCCACCGCGATCGAAGGGTTCAGGAGTTCCAGGTAGTCAACAACGAGATCGAGATAGGCTTCAACAGTAAATAAATTAAAATCGTCAGGATTACGAAGGTACTCTGCCGCCATTCTTGTACCCCGTTGAATCTGTAACTGATGAAGTTTTAAATTTTCTACAGGAAGCCGGGAAACGACCCTGGCCTGGTTTAGAATATCATCCTCATTCTCACCAGGCAATCCAAGGATCAGATGCGCACATGTGCGGATCCCGCGTCCGGCAGTTTCTTCAAGCGCCTTCACGGAATCGGAAAAAGAGTGCCCCCGGTTAATGCGTTTGAGTGTTTCATCCCTAACCGATTCCAGTCCGTACTCAATCATCACATAGCAGCTTCGGGAAAGCTCTGCAAGATAATCCAGGATTTCTTCATTGACACAGTCAGGGCGGGTACCAAGCACCAAACCGATAATCCCCGGATGAGCAAGCGCCTCTTCATAACGTTCCTTTAATACCGGAAGCGGCGCATACGTATTGGAGTACGCCTGGAAATAAGCCAGGAACTGCATCGAGCTGTACTTGCGGGAAAAGAATCTGATCCCTTCATCAATCTGTTTGCAGATGCTTTTCTCCGGACGGCAATAGGCAGGATTAAATGTTCTGTTATTACAGTAGGAACAGCCATTCATCGCCTTGCTTCCGTCACGGTTTGGACATGAAAACCCACCGTCCACCGAAATTTTTTGCACCCGTCCTGCAAACTGTTTCCTAAAACAGGAAGAAAAATCATTATAACGCCCGGAATGTCCCCAGGAAAATTGCAACCCATCCATATCACTCTGATCAGATCCCCAAAATTAATAAGAATGCGTCAGACTAAGAAATTGCCAAAAAAACACTGATAACGGCAACTTTAGATAACGACAACCGGCTTACCCGTAATTTGATTTATCAACAGATGTTGATAACTTTCAACTTTCAGGCTGATTTTTGGTTCTTTTGATAAGAGTTATTTTCATAGTTTTAAACGAACGCAAAAGAAGAGAACCATGTTTACAGAAAAAGACATGATCGCGATCAGGGAAAGAGGAAGCGACCCGGAGTCTGTTTTGAAGCAACTTGAATATTTCCGTAATGGTTTTCCGTTTCTTCAGATCATCAGACCTGCTACGGCTGGCGACGGCATGACAAAACTAACCGGAACGGAAACAACCGGGTACGGCAGGTATTACGACGAATCCTTGCATCAGGGAATAAGCGTGCAGAAGTTTGTACCGGCTTCCGGAGCGGCCAGCAGAATGTTTAAATTTCTTTTTGAGGCGAAAGATAAGCTTGAAAAAGGGGCGCCGGAGGACGAGGTACTGGCAGATCCTGAGTTGAACTATTTTTTAAATAATCTTCAAAAGTTCAGCTTTTATAACCGTTTACGGGAAATTTCGGGGAACCCGCCCGAACAGCTTCCTGTTTCTGAACTCCTGAACCATATCCTGACCGAAAAAGGATTGAATTACGGAAACCTTCCGAAGGGATTGCTCCGCTTTCACCGGTACGGGGACTCATCAAGAACGCCTTTTGAAGAACATTGTGTGGAAGGTACATTATATGCTAAGAACCATAATAAAACGGTAAAGATCCATTTCACGGTTTCACCCGAGCATCAGGAAAATTTTAAAACTCACCTGAATGAGATCCGTGAAGAATATGAACAGTTAACCGACTCTTTCCTGGAAATTGCTTTCAGCCTGCAAAAACCTACCACAGACATGTTGGCTGTCACACCCCATAATGACCCTTTCAGGAATGAAGACGGGAGCTTGCTTTTTCGTCCGGGGGGCCATGGTGCGTTACTGGCAAACCTGAACGACCTGGACGCAGACCTGGTCTTTATCAAGAATATTGACAACGTCACTCCTGATTATTTAAAACCGGCCACGACAGCATATAAAAAAGCACTTGCGGGCATACTGCTTAAACTACAACAAAGGATTTTCAATTATCAGCGCATTCTCGATACCCATCATTATTATTCACTGGATAGTGTTTTTTTGGCCGAAGCGGCCAATTTTCTGGAACATATTCTCCATGTAAAGCCGCCCGAGAACCTCTATTACACGGAAAAAGAAGATCTTTACCATTACCTGAAGTCAAAATTTGACCGCCCTCTGCGGGTATGCGGGATGGTACAGAATCAGGGAGAACCGGGCGGTGGTCCGTTCTGGACAAGAAACAGGGATGGCTCTGTATCACTGCAGATCGTGGAAAGTTCACAAATTGACCCGGCCGACCCTGACCAGAAGGATATTCTGCAGCGGTCTACCCATTTCAATCCGGTTGATCTGGTTTGCGCTTTTAAAAACTACCGGGGAGAAAAGTATAATTTATTTGACTTCCTCGACCCGCAGACCGGCTTTATCGCGAATAAATCAAAAGACGGAAAGGAACTTAGGGCCCAGGAACTCCCGGGGTTATGGAACGGGGCAATGGCCGACTGGAACACCTTGTTTGCAGAGGTGCCCATCGAAACTTTTAATCCCGTGAAAACGGTAAATGACCTTTTAAGAAAAGAGCATCAGCCGGAATAAGTTGTTTTCAAAAACTATTTGTAAATTTGCACCTGCAATTTATTTTTTATGGACGAGGACGCCAGGGACTTTTACGAGAACGAGGAAATTGTTGAAGCTGTTAAGCGCTTTAAAAAAATGATCAAAAATGACTCTTTCGAATATTTTGACGTATTTGAGATTGAAGGCATGACTGACTATTTTCTCGATGAAGGAAAAATCAAACTGGCTCGCATGGCTGTAGCAAACGGCCTGAATATCCACCCGGCATCAACGGTCCTTCAGATCAAAAATGCACAGATTCTCCTGGTTGACGGCAAAGCAGAAGAATGTCTCGAAATAATCGGCCGGGCCGAAAAAATTGAAAACTGCAATCCGGATGTGTTCCTGGTCAAAGGATCTGCGCTGATCATGCTTGGGCAGGTCTCTGAAGCGATTGAAGCCTATGAGCAGTCCGTCCGGTACAACTTTGAAGACACGGACGATTTGCTGTATAACATCAGTGTCACCCTTGGACAGGCCGGGGAAACCGACAGAGCGATCGACTTTCTGGAAAGGGCCTATGAAATCAATCCCGAAAATGAGCTCGTTCTGTACGAATTGGGATATTATTACGATAAAAAGCAGGAATTCAAAAAAAGCATTTCCTATTACAACAGCTACCTGGATATTGATCCGTTTAACGCTTCGGTCTGGTATAATCTTGGAATAACATATAACAGGATTGGTCAGCATGAAGAGGCCATCAATGCATACGATTATTCCATTGCCCTCCAGGACAATTTTGAACAGGCGTATTTTAATAAAGCCAATGCTCTGTCGAACAGCAACCGTTATGAAGAAGCGGTGCAATGTTACCACGAATACCTTGAACTGGACAAGAGCAATGACGACGCGTATTGCTACCTGGGCGAATGCTATTTGAACCTGGAGCGGAATGATGAAGCACTGATCAATTACAGAAAAGCGATCCGGATTAATAAAAACAATGCTAACGCGTGGTATGGATCCGCGGTCGTCATGTGGATCGAAGGAAAACTGACCGAAGCGTTGGTATTTATTAAAAAGGCACTGAAACTGGACGATGAAAATGCCGATTTTTGGTTAATTTACGGAAAGATCAATCATGAATCGGAAAAGTTCGACCAGGCAGAAAGCGCCTTTGAAAAAGCGGTGTCATTGGACCCGGACAATCCCGATTCGTGGGTGTCGTACGCGGAGATGGAATATGAAAGAGGAAGTCTGAATGACGCGATAACCATTCTGAAAAATGCCTACCAGATCCTTTCGGACGATTCGGTGATCAGTTACCGTTTAACCGCATATTTGCTGGAAAATAATGATGAATTGTCGGCTGCCGGTTATTTTGAAAAAGCACTGGAACTCGACTTCAATGGCTATCATAACCTGTTTGACTATTACCCGGAAGCTATCCAAAACGAATCGATCAAAAAACTGATAAAAAAACATCAATCAACCAAATTGTAACAAATGAACTTCAATTTGCCATTTATCCCTGAAAGGCCGCAAAAACCAAGGAAATCGGGCCTTACAATGGTTATGGACAAGGGTCTTAGTTTAAAGGAGACTGAGAATTTCTGTGATGTCGCGGCCGAATATACCGACCTTTTAAAGCTCGGATTCGGAACAGGTCTTTTAACTCCTCATTTAAAAGAAAAAATAAAAATCTATAAAGATGCCGGACTGAACCCTTACTTTGGAGGTACGCTTTTTGAAGCTTTCATTGCCCGGAACATGTTTGATGAATACCGCAGTTTTATTGCCGGCAGCGGAGTGGAAACCGCAGAAATATCGGACGGTGTGCTGCCGATGGACCATGACAAGAAATGCGAGTATATTCAAACGCTCTCCCGGGATTTTCTCATTCTCTCGGAAGTAGGCACCAAACTAAAAGGGAAAGAGATTTCCAACGAAAAATGGGTGTCCTGGATGCTGACTGAACTTCAGGCAGGAGCATGGAAAGTCATTGCAGAAGCACGCGAAAGCGGAAATATGGGTATTTATAACGAGGACGGCTCTGCAAATTCCACGCTTGTTCTGGATATCCGCAAACACGTGAACGCGGACGATATTTTATGGGAGGCACCTTTAAAAAGCCAGCAGGTTTGGTTCATTAAACTGCTGGGTTCAAACGTGAACCTTGGAAATATTGCGAGCAACGAGGTGATCCCACTCGAAACCCTCCGTCTTGGACTTCGCGGGGACACCCTGCTCAATTTTTTACCTTAAGAGGATGGTCATATCAACAAAGAAATTGCTTTTTGCCTGACCGACTAAATCGTCAATAAACTTTTTTACGTCATTGTTGTTTATTCCAGCAGTTAAACCGCCTTCCATTTTGATTAATTAAACACTTTGGAGGGAACATTTAAATGACTACCTTTGAATTTTCTGTAAAGTTGGGGTTCACATTTTTATGTTATTTTTGCAAGATAATAAAAGAATATGTTTTTTGTTGGAATAGCCGGACCACTTATGCCTTACCTCCTGATGACGGGATTAATCATCGTCTTGACAATGGATGTAAGTATGGAAAAGCTGCATCAGCCTGAAAAAGAACACCCGGATCATCATCTTTCTCTACTGACAGAAGGAACGGAGATCAATCTGGTCGGGCATAGCGATCACTTTTATGCGCAGCCGGTTCATCCCAATCATCCGGATTTGGCTGAAAACGTGTATCCCCTCCGGACCTTTCTCATACCACCAGGCCGTTTGAAAGGGAAAGTGCGTCCGTATGTTCCGATCATTGCTGAGGGTTATTGTGACTGTTATTTTGGATTATCTCCCCCTGTCCCGTTTTTTTCGTGATCGCTTTGGGACGTTTCGATTAAGCGAG
>CAZOYZ010000063.1:13682-15866 GCA_964584045.1 uncultured Prolixibacteraceae bacterium
ACGTTTCGATTAAGCGAGTGTAAAGACCAAACGAAGTTTGAGGCTTTACCGAACGGGAGAAACGACTATCGAAGATGAAACGATTAATGAAATTGAAGTAACTTATTAACAATCATGATTGGAGTAATCGGCTTAAGCCACAAATCAGCACCTGTACACATCCGGGAAAAATTTTCGCTCAATAACGAAGAAAATACAAAACTGGCCCGTCAGATCTCAGCAAATCCCCACATTGATGAGGTGGTCATTTTATGTACCTGTAACCGGACTGAAATATATTTTAAAGCAGCCGACTGCTGTCCGGCAGGAGCATTCAATATTATTCATAAAAATCTGCACCAGTCAGCCGGACCGGAAGAAGATACAACCAGATATTTTTACCATTATCAGCATGATGAGGCGGTCAGGCATCTGTTTCGCGTGGTATCGAGTCTCGATTCGATGATCATCGGCGAGTACCAGATTGTTTCGCAAGTGAAGGAAGCCTGCAGGCTGGCAAAAGAAAACAACACGGTTGGTAAAATTTTTAAGCGTTTATTTACGAAAGCACTCGAAACAGGAAAACTAGTACGGACTAATACCGCGATGAGTAACGGGGCTTTTTCGGTAAGCTATGCTGCTGTTGAGAAATGCAGTGAACAATTTAAAGACCTGAAACAGAAGAAAATTCTCTTAATCGGCGCAGGAGAAACCGGTGAACTGGTCATTAAAAACCTGCATAAAAAAGGATGTCAAAACATCCTGGTAACAAACAGGACCAGTACAAAAGCTGAGGAACTTGCGACCCGTTACAAGGGGAAAGCCCTTCCGTTTGCAAAGCTCATGCAGGGTATCCACGAAGCCGAGATCATTGTCAGTTCCGTATCCTGCAGGCAACCCCTCTTCGATGCCAGGCAATTGAAGCCTCACCTGAATGGCCATTCGCGCATCATGATGATCGACCTTGGTGTTCCCCGGAATATCCATCCCGATATTACAGATATTCCGGGTATTTCTCTTTTAAATGTGGATGACTTGAAAGAGGTGGTAGCAGGAAATAAGGAAAAAAAACAAGCCTATATTACTGTGGCCGAATCAATTATTAACGAGAAGGTAGCGGAATTTTCAGACTGGCTCAGCATTCAGGATCTCTCGCCTGCGATTCAGAACATCATTTCAGCCATTAACCAGGTTAATAGCACTGAATTAGCTGTTTTAAAAAAATCCGTCACCCAGGAAGAGTACCTTCATTTGGAGAAATACAGCAAACAAGCCTCGGAGAAATTGGCCAATTCCCTGATAAAAAGTCTGAAGGTAATCAGTAATAACGGAAGGTCGACCGAGTATGTAAAAGTGATCAACGACCTTTTTTCGGCAATCAATAAAGAGTAAAATGGTAAGGATAGGAACACGGGGCAGTAAGCTGGCTCTCTGGCAGGCTGAGCGTGTAAAAGCGGATCTGACTGCTGCATTCCCTCATGTTGCGGCTGAAATCGTCATCATCAAAACCCGCGGCGATATCATTCTGGATGTACCCCTTTCCCGTATTGGCGACAAGGGCCTGTTTACCAAGGAAATTGAAAATGCGTTAATCAGAGAAGAAATTGATCTTGCGGTCCACAGCTTAAAAGACCTGCCGACTGAACTTCCCGACGGGCTGGCGATCGGAGGAGTACTTCCGCGAGGTGAAGTGCGGGATGTGCTGATCTCCCGTGAAGGTAAAAGGCTGTCAGATATGACCGGGAACGAACGGATTGCAACTTCCAGTCTGAGGAGAAAAGCCCAGTTGCTGCATTATCATGCCGGATTGACGATTGTTGACATCCGGGGAAATATCGATACCCGTATTCAGAAAATGAAGGACGGGTACTGTGATGCACTGGTCATGGCCGGAGCCGGGATCATCAGACTGGGGTACGAGGATCTGATCACGGAATTTCTTGATCCTGCAATGATCCTTCCTGCTGTCAGCCAGGGTGCTGTGGCCATCGAAATACGTGAAGACGATGAAATCACCATGCAATTGACCGACGCCATTACGGATGAGAATACCTGGCTGACCACCATGGCCGAAAGAGCTTTTCTGCGTATGCTGGAAGGGGGATGCCAGGTACCTGCAGGTTGTTATACCGAAGTACGGGGAGATCAGTTAAAAATAACGGGGGTACTCGCCGAACCGGACGGAAAGTCACTGATCCGGCGATC
>CAZOYZ010000064.1:0-2847 GCA_964584045.1 uncultured Prolixibacteraceae bacterium
TCCCACACCATCGGCTACGGGAAAATGTTCAACATGGAGAAGAAATTTCCCGGGGCGGAAGTAACTTGTGTATGGGGTGAAACGGAAGAATTCGCACGCATGGCGATGGATAAAGGTCAGATTCCCAACATGGTCAAAGACCCGCTTGAAATGCTTGGAAAAATTGATGCCCTGATTGTGGATCACCGGCATCCGAAGTACCACCTGGAAGCAGCCACACCATTTGTCAAAGCGGGTATTCCCACGTTTATCGACAAGCCGTTCTGCTACCGGCTGGACGAAGGGAAGGAATTCCTCGCTATGGCCCGGTCGGCGGGAACACCGGTCACGTCGTACAGTGATATGGCACATTCGGAAGAGACACTTGATATCAGGGAGCAGGTGCAATCGATGGGCGAGATCAGCCACGTAATCTTTGGCGGACCTGTCGACCTGGAATCGCGCTGGGGCGGCGTATTCTTTTATGGCGTACATCTGGTACAGCCACTGATGTACATTTTCGGGGAAGATATCCGGAAAGTACGCGTGACACGGAGCGGCAAGAATGCAACCGGCAACATAGTCTTTGGGAATGGTATGCTGGCCACGCTCATCTTTAAAAATCTATCGTACAGCTGGTGCCGTTTTGCAGAAACAAAAAACGGCACGGTGGAACTGAAATCCAGGGTAAAAGAAAAAGACCCCGGGAAAGGTTATGTCGACATGGTCGGGATGTTCCGTACCGGAAAAGAACCCCGGACACACGAAAGTATCCTGAAATGCGTGGCCGTTCTTCAGGCTCTGGAACAGTCGGCACAGCATGAAAACTGGGTAGAGGTCGAAGGTGTGTGAAAAGAACACCGGCTGTTTCTCATGGTTCCGAAAAATTGAAAACATGAACAAACGAATCTGGCTGCCGGGAATTTGGATCCTGCTTGTGTTGACCGGACATGGACAGGGAACCATACAGGTGAAAAACCTGTACTGCGAGAACCTGACCGACCCTGCCGGCATTGAGATCCCCCAACCACGGTTTAGCTGGATATTGGAAAGTCAAAAGCAAAACCGGATGCAGTCGGCATACCGGATCCTGGTGACGGACAATCCGGAGAGCCTGAATGAGGAAAGAGGGGATATCTGGGATTCGGGAAAGGTCGGATCGGAGCAGTCCGTCCTGGTGAAGTTCCAGGGACGCCGGTTAAAACCCGCAACAAAATACTACTGGAAAGTCAGGGTGTGGGATCAGGAAGGAAACGCGTCTGACTGGAGCAACACCGGTACCTGGAGGATGGGTTTGTTTACGTCCGGTGACTGGCACGGAGCCGCATGGATTGGTTACAGGCAGTTGCCCGATTCGATGAGACTGGTTCCCGGGTTTAAAAGCGCAAATGATCCCCGCGCCGGGAACAGGGCAAGGGAAAGGGCGGTTGTTCCATGCTTCAGGAAAGAAATCGAAATAAATAAGGAACTAAACGAAGCGATCCTGTTTGTCAGCGGACTGGGCCATTACGAATGCATCATCAACGGGATCCGGGTCGGTGAACGCTTTCTGTCGCCCGGATGGACAAACTACGACCGGTCGGTGTTGTACAACTGCCACGAGGTGACGGGATTGCTCAAAAAAGGAGCCAACGCCATCGGCGTGACGGCTGGAAACGGATTCTACTATATCAACCAGGAACGCTATGTGAAATTTGTTAACGCCTATGGTGAACCGTCCCTGATCGCCCAGCTAAGACTGAGCTATTCTGATGGCTCCGTTGAAACCATCGTGACGAATCAAAGCTGGAAATGCACGCCTTCACCGGTAACCTATTCCAGTATCTACGGCGGGGAAGATGATGACGCGCGGCTGGAACAGACGGGCTGGACGATGCCCGGATTCGATGATTCGGACTGGAAAAATGCACTGACGGTAAAAGCTCCTGCAGGGAATCTTATGGCAGAAACGGACTATCCGGTGAAAGTGATGGAGGAGATCACGGTAAAGGAAATAAAACCATTGCCGGACCACTCCTACATCTATGATTTCGGGCAAAATGCTTCCGGCATCATCGAGCTGAAAGTAACAGGAAAAAGAGGTCAGCAAATCCGTCTGATACCTTCCGAACTGATCACGAAGGACAGTCTGCCCAACCAAAAGGCAAGTGGTGGACCCTTTTACTTCACCTATGCGCTGAAAGGCGAAGGCGTTGAAACCTGGCGTCCCCGTTTCACCTATTACGGGTTCAGGTACGTGCAGGTGAAGGGAGCCGTTCCCGGCTCATCCGAAAAAGAAGGGGAATTGCCGCGGATCATTGAATTAAGCATGTTGCATACCCGGAACTCGTCTCCTGCCACCGGGAACTTTGAGTGCTCCAATGACCTTTTTAACAAGACAAACGACCTCATTCAATGGGCCATAAAGAGTAATTTTCAGAGCGTGCTGACCGATTGCCCTCACCGCGAAAAACATGGCTGGCTCGAGGAGACGTATTTGATGGGAGGATCGATGCTTTATAATTTTGATCTGTACCAGTTGTACCGGAAACTGATCCGCGATATGAAAGAAGCGCAGACCGGCGAAGGGTTGGTTCCGGATTTTGTGCCCGAATACAGGCAATCGTCCGGGGGATTCCGCGATTCGCCCGAGTGGGGCAGCGCTTCCGTGATCATCCCGTGGATGGTCTGGCAATGGTACGGTGATACAACCGCCATACAGGAAGCATGGCCGATGATGTGCCGTTACGTGGACTACCTCCGGGGTAAATCCGAACATCATATTCTGTCACATGGACTGGGCGACTGGTTTGACCTGGGACCAAAGCAGCCGGGGCCCTCGCAGTTAACGCCAATACCGGTTACCGCCACCGCCATTTATTATTACGA
>CAZOYZ010000064.1:2947-4152 GCA_964584045.1 uncultured Prolixibacteraceae bacterium
CGGGCGTTGACGGAAAGCGGGAAATCCCAGCTCCTGTATGAGATGAACGCGAGGGATGACGTGCCTGGTTATGGTTTCCAACTGAAAAAAGGGGCGACATCGCTCACCGAATCCTGGGCCGCGTTGGAAACCGTCTCCAATAACCACCTGATGCTGGGGCATCTGATGGAATGGTTTTATTCCGGCCTTGCCGGGATCAGACAGGATGAAAATTCAGTGGCATTCAAAAAGATCATCCTGAAACCTGAACCCGTGGAAGGGATCACTTTTACGAAAGCAGATTATCAGTCGCCGTATGGCCGGATCAAGTGTGAATGGAGGAAAAATAAAGACCGGTTAACTGTGGATGTGACGATACCGGTCAACACCACGGCAAAAGTCTTTCTTCCTGTAGCTCCCGGCTCAGTCGTTACCGAAAGCGGGAGGCAGTTGTCTTTTTCAGGCGATGCCTGGTTTTTGAAGAAAGAAAATGACCACGAAATATACCGGCTTGGCTCCGGGAGATATTGTTTTGAGATTAAACCAAACTAAAACCACTAAAGATGAAACGGGTAGTGACCGGTCTTTTTCTGTTGGCCACCCTTGCGTTAATTTCTTCGTACAGAAAGGGGAATGATCCGGGTATCACGCCCGACGAGCTGTATCAGAAGATGAGCGGCAATCCGGCGTTGCAGGGAAGTTCAACCGGGGAAAGCTTTTGCTGGCAGGCCAGGTCCGGTATGGGCCGGTTTATTGAATATTATGAACTGACAGGGAAACAGGAATGGCTCGACGCCGGTGTCAAATACTATGATTTTCTCCTGGAGAAAAGGGAAACTGACCCGGACGGGTACAAAGGATGGATCGGCCCTTATATTTACGGCAAACAATACCGGCAGGATGCATTGGTGGGTGACGCCATACTTTTTGGGGGATTCCTTGACTTTTCCGTGCTGGTACTGGAAGATAAAGAACTGAAAAAGAAATACGGGGATAAAGCCTTGTCCTATGTGGAATCCGCCAAAAGGGATTTGATCGAAAAATGGGAAAAAAGAGGATGCTGGTATGTCGACGGTCCTTTCGGTGGTTACATCGGATACTCCAAATTCCTGAATGGCGGGAACCTGAAAGAATGGGTCGAACTGCCGGAAGTTTCCCGGGCGGGTATCAGTCACCCGTTTAACAAGCAGATGGATGTGGGTGAAGTGTGTCTCAAGCTCCACCGG
>CAZOYZ010000064.1:4252-9702 GCA_964584045.1 uncultured Prolixibacteraceae bacterium
GTATGAAAATGAGAACATTATTTTTTCTGACATTTTTATGTTACGCCGGACTGACCGTTTCTTTCGGCCAGGGAGTAAAAACACAGCAGATCATTACCGTCGGACTCAAGGACGCCGATATCAATGGCTCCGATAATCTGGCGATCCAGACAGCGATTGATCTTCTTTCGGGCAAAGGAGGAGGAACGGTTAAGATCCTTCCGGGTGAATATACCTTGTACAATTCCATTTATTTAAGATCGAACGTGGACCTGACAGGTGACCGGGAAGGCACGGTACTGAAACGGTGCCCTGCTGTTTCGAGCAGGCTTCTGGTCGACGCAGATGTTTTTGAAAAACAGATCATCCCCGCTGACCCTACCCTCTTCCGGGTAGGAATGGGCATTGTTTGCAGGGCCAATAACCTGATGAACGCGATGATCACCGCCCCGTTGACCATCACGGCCATTAAGGACGGAAAGCTTTTCGTCAACGACTACATCCCCTTTGATTTTACGGCGACCTTCGACAGCCAGGGGAAAGACGGTTACGACGGGCTCGTGGCCAATGTATTCCCCATGTTGCTCGGCAACCGGATTGAAAATGTCATCATCGATGGTTTAACCGTCGATTGTTTCACCGCCGATGACCCCGGGTGGACCAATGTGCGCACCGGCGGTATCTTTTTTGGAACCTGCAAAAATGCAGTGATCCGCAACGTGAAAGTCAGCAACGCCCGTGGAGATGGTATTCTGATCGCCGACGCATCGCGTGACATCACCGTCGAAAACTGTGAATCGTCGAACAATACCTATCACGGTGTACATCCCGGGAGCCACAGTAACCCGGTGACGGTGAGAAACTGCGAGATCCACCACAATGGTTCAGACGGTCTTTACATTTGCTGGGGGGTCAGGAACAGCCTTTTTACCGGGAATGAGATCCATCACAATGGTACCCGGAAAATCGGGAAACGTAATGGTATTTCAATCGGGCATAAAGACACCAACAACATCATCGAAAAAAATCATATCTACGAAAATGCCGTCTCAGGCATCCATTTCCGGAAGAAGACGGAGGCAAACGGGCCCCACCATAATACCGTGAGGGGAAACATCATCGAGAATAACGGCTTGCCCGGCCATGCCGAAAAAGGGTACGGCATTTATGTCTCCGGCATCACACAGGATCTGCTCCTTCAGGATAATGTGATCCGGGAGACGCGGGAACAGGATTCCCGCCTTCAGAAGACCGGTGTTTGGATCAGCGACGGCGTATCGCAGGTCAGGATGATCAACAACCGGATCAGCGGGCATACCGAAGCCGATGTGGCGGATCATTCCAATCTATGAACATCGTTCCCGGCATATTCATGCTCAAAAAATCCAGGGTCGGATTTGCCGGGTCTTTTTATGGCCGGAAAGTTATTTTGTGGGTATAAATTTTTCAAGCTCTCACTGAGCTTATTCAGTATTAATCCTCAGCTTAAACCTTTCAAGTAGCCGGTATTCCGGGCCTGAAGGTTTGAGGATGCTTTCATACAGGATCACCTCGCTGACCGGAACCGATTGAATGGTTTTCCGGGGGAATTGCTTCATCAGCTCATAAAAAGCTTCTTTGTCGTTTATGGATTTGATCCGTCCCAACGTCAGATGCGGTTTAAAGTCATGCTCTTCCTTTGGTATACCCAGCCCGGCAAAACGGTTGTCCAGATCTTCCTGCAACGCAGATAATTCGCCGGCTTTTGCTGACTGCAGGAAAACCACACTGGGTTGTTGATGTTTGCGAAAATACCAGGGACTGCAAAGATCGAACGGGAACCACGTACGCTGCAGACAGCAATCTTTCACCACCTCAGTGATTTCCTTAATTTTGGGTTCCGGAGTTTCCCCAAAGAATTTGAGGGTAAGATGTAACTGTTCCTCATCCACCCATTTGATCTGTTCTCCCGCCAGTTCTTCGCGAAGCAGATCAAACAAATCCAGCAATTCAGGCTCCGGATGGATCTTTACGGCTAAAAATATGCGCTTGCTCATCGTCATCTATGTTTCTGCAGGTATTCTTCAGATATCATTAAATTTGCCCTAAGATATATAAACAACAAGAGAATCAAAAAGCTCATCCTGCATCAGTAACTAAACATGCTGCTTCCGGAGGCAAGCCGCTCCGAAATTCAAGTTAAAACTACAACTCAAATTCAAGCTGGCCGATCTGTCTGGTTTCTTTATGGTCAGTCAATTGAACCGTGATTGGTTTTGCCTGCTGCTGCTTCGTTCCGTAGTGAGTGAAAAGGGTTGCATAGATGGTGACCGGTCCGGTGATCGTTTGCCGGGATTCACTGAAATAATTGACATAGACTGTGTAGGTTCCCCGCTTCGCTGTTTTCAGAGCAAATTCTTCGGGGCCATAGCCGCGGGTAAAATCGTGACTGATCTTCCCGCCGAGTTTGGTATGGGGATGCGAATAAAAACATTTCTCCCCGTTCGGATCGATCACCCACAGATCGATGTCATTTTCATTGGTGCTCCAGTCAATGGTAATGCGAACATCCAAAGGCATCGCTTTCAGATATTTCGGATCAACCGCATTCAGATCCAATTCTTCAGGATATAATGAAACCAGATTATTCAATTCGCTCAATACCACATCCTTAATCGCTTCAAAACGCCCCCAGTTCTTATCCAGGATACAGACATACATATCGAGTGCTTCAGCATATTGCCGGTTTTCCATATAGGCAAGGGCCAGATCCCGGTACGATTGGGGCTCTTCAGGGCGAAGATCGCGAATCTCCTCGTAAATCTCAATCGCCATTTCCGGTTCTCCCTCGTCCATTAAACGTCTGGCCACAGCCTTCAATAATTCAGGATTCTCAAGATCCATTTCAAGGGTATTGGACAAGACCCTGACCGCCAAATCATGCATTCTCTTTTCAAACAGGTAATCGGCTACCTGGATGTAAAATGCCGGACGATCCCTGTTCGCTTCCTTCAGTACAAAATACAGCGAATCGATGTCGGCCGGATCAGTTTCACGCAGGGTTTTTAGATAAGGTGCATCGGGTAGCCAGGCAAGTACCTTGATAGATGCTTTGGAACCGCTTTCCTTACGCGGAGGAATATCATACTGTTCAGAATCTCGCGGAACTACCCTCAATCCGCTTGCATCATCAGCTTCAGTATCGGCTATTTCAAGCTCTTCCTCATTATCCACGATGTTCAGAATGTCAGAAACATTCCCCGGAGGTGGCGGTGGAGGGGTCGTCTCCTGACGGGTTACCGGAATAACGTCACCGTCTTCAACAATGCGGAGTGCCGGCTCTTCCTCAACCCGCGCCGCCCCGCGCTTATACAATCTTGCCGGATCCTCATACCACAGTTTTAGCCAGGACATCCGTTCCATATTTTCATTCCGGATCACCTCCGTCGACTTTTCCTGTTCCTTTACGCGACTGGCCATCAGTTTATGATATGCCTCCTTTAACTCATCAGGAGGAGTAATCTGATGAGTAACATAGTCTTCAACACGATCAAGAACAATGAAGGAGGTATTCGGCGTAATGACATTGAACCTGCAGCCTAACTGCAAAATCTCCTTTTTACTTTTTTCGCTTCGCACAAATTGCTTACGCCCGGCAAAGCCGGAAACAAGCTTAGACTTTGCTGTCTCTTTATCACAATTTTCATAATCCATTTCCAGCGCTTCAATTTTTTTTACTGCCCATATCCGTGAAACAGGTGCATTTGATCCTTTCGTGATCTCGTAAGTACGGCTCTTTGTAACATGGCCTCCGGATCCGTAGTTCACGGTCAGGGAGGCCTTTTCTCCCTTTAAGATCCCTGCAAGTTCAAGGTATCCGTTTACACGCTCCGGCTTATCCGGAAATACTTCCTTTAATTCAGTATGTGCATAATCGCAGGACAGGAATTTCTCTTCATTCATCCTGATCAACTCCAGTGCCTTCCCCGGACTCAACCTGTTCAGGTCGATCAGTTCCCCGTTCGAGCAGGCAGCAAGCTGTTTAAGAAACGCATAATTACTCCCTCCGGCCGATGAAACAGCATAGACAGGTACATTAGGTTTACCTGCCGGACTCCCGCCTATCGTGCTCACCGCATCGGAAAACAAAAGAATTTCGTCGCAGTCCTTATCGAACCGGATGGCGCTGAAGCAGGTCGCACCATCATTCTTCAAATGCTGTATGTAGCTGATGATTTCAGAAGCATCGTCTTTTACCCTGAACGTCTTTGAAGCCTGTACCTGGTAGTTAAACGGTATAAGTGTCACTTCCCTGTATCCGCCCAGCGAAGCCAGATAATCATGCAGAAAGGTCAGCTCTTTGGTAATGTTCCTCCCGGATGCAGAAAAGGAATGATCCCAGTAAACAGTGATTTTCTGCGGATCCCTCTTTGGTGAAGCCTTCAGTTCCGGGACTTTCGCATTCAGATAGAAGTAAGTCTCCCCGTTGAGTTCACAGGTAAAAAGCTGATGGTCTGTTTTCACAAATCTGGGAATGGTGAAATTAAGCGGAGCGACAGGATGAAAATCTGTTCTTTCGAAGTTAAGACAATAGGCGTCTTCCCGGGTATCGAATTCAACATTCCCGAATTCCGGCAGGGCTCCTGTCTTCTCAGACTGTCCCTTAAAAACCCGTACGTCAACCCTGAATTCACTGATCTTTTTTGTTGTTTCCACGGGAAGGGAATAATAGAGATTTTTACTGTCGCCTTTCAGCGTTTCAGTCAACGCCAGAACGACCCGTTTAGTCCCGTTTGCAGGGATCGGAAAAATACGTGTTTTGAAGAAATTCCCTTTGGTCATCCCGGCTATTCCCGGATCGATATTTTGCCTGACGACGGCTTCAAAGGTCTGGCGGGCTTTCACTTTTTCAATCACAACCCCTTCCCTAAGTTTCCCGTTTACCTCAAGGGCATAACGGCAGATCTCCTGTCCGTCGCCAAGGGGCATTGACAGTTCACCTTCAAGAATACGTCCAACCGGATTATAAAAAACGATGTCAAATGTAGTCGCGGCAATATTCCCGGTCACATCGACGCTCACATGCAGTTTCGAGATTTCAAGGTTTTGTTCTCTTTTTGAATCCTGCACGTTCAGTACAGGAACCTGGGCAAACGATATTTGATAAATGATCAGCCCGGTAATCAGGGTGGCAAGTTGTTTCATGGTTTTTCGATTTTGAAAGTACATATTACGACAAACACATGTTTAAGACCTCAGTTGAAGTTAACGGAAATCAGTCACATCAAAAGAAGCGGAAAACAAGCATCGATCCGATCACCGCGGTATGTATACCCAATCAAATTATGTGCCATAAAAATAGTAATTTAGCACCTGCTTTCTTTTGAAATACATGGACAGGTACGACTTCAATAAGACCAAATATGGTACGGAATTGCTCATCGATTCATAACCGCATACATTTGTATCCGTTATCGCTTCGGGTATGATGC
>CAZOYZ010000064.1:9802-15859 GCA_964584045.1 uncultured Prolixibacteraceae bacterium
TGAATAGCCCATTCGGTTCCGACGATCTTTGCCTGATCATTGTTCCTGCATTTTGAAAGCTCTTTGGCCAGTTCCTGCGGAATGTCGATCCGGAAGATCTTTGGCAATACCGTAAGCTGGTTAACCAGGTTAATCGGTTTAATACCCGGTATGATGGGTACGGTAATACCCATCGCCCTGCACTTGTCTACAAAATCATAATAAACCCGGTTATTGAAGAACATTTGGGTCACCACATAGTCGGCACCGGCATCTACCTTTTGTTTCAGGTACATCATATCGGTATCCAGATTGGGCGCTTCAAAATGTTTCTCCGGGTAACCGGCCACCCCCACGCAAAAATTGAGGGGAGTGGAGTTTTTCATATCCTCATCCAGGTATTTTCCTGCCCGCAGGTTCACGATCTGTTCAACCAGTTCATTGGCATGAGCATGTCCGTCCGGCTCGGGACGGAACACGGCTTCATTTTTGTTGCCGTCGCCACGCAATGCCAGCACATTATTGATACCCATGAAGTTGAGATCGATCAGCACGTGCTCAGTCTCGCTTTTGGTAAAACCTCCGCATAAAATATGAGGAACAACCGGAATACCGTATTTATGCTGAATCGCTGCAGCAATGGCGACCGTACCCGGACGTTTGCGCACCACCTGTTTTTTTATCGTCCCGTCGGGCATTTCCTTATAGATCATTTCATCCCGGTGGGTCGTGATATTAATATATTTTGGCTGAAAATCGATCAGGCTTTCAATCGTACGGTAAATATTACCTGCATCACTTCCCTTCAGCGGAGGAAGCAATTCAAATGAAAAAATGGTTTTCCCACCCTGATTAATCGAATCAATTACCTTCATGTTTCACAGTTTAGTATCAAGTATCAAGATTTGGGATCATGGACTTTTTTATTCCGGTTACAAACATACACACCAAACAATTCCCGACAAAAGCCACCTCTGCTTTTTTTAGATTTTTCGTTTACACCCCTTTATAATTCAGGTTCACCGGAAGGAACTGCTCGACCACCTCCACCGAAACGCCTTTCCTGCCGGCGTAATCTTCCACCTGATCCTTCCCGATCTTTTCCAGGCTAAAATACCTCGACTCGGGATGGGCAAAATACTGTCCGCATACGGAAGCATTCGGATACATCGCATAATGCTCTGAAAGATGGATCCCGATCTGATCTGCTTTTAATATTTTGAACAGGTTTTCCTTCTCATGATGCTCAGGGCAGGCCGGATATCCCATTGCCGGACGAATTCCCTGGTACTTCACCCTGATGAGATCTTCATTGTTCAGGTTTTCGTCAGGGGCATAAGCCCAGTATTCCTTTCTGATCTTCTCATGAAGCAGCTCGGCAAACGCCTCCGCCAGCCGGTCGGCCAGGGCTTCCAGCATGATGGCGCTGTAATCGTCATGATCAGCTTTAAAGGCAGCTATCCACTTTTCAATACCAATCCCCGCTGTAACAGCGAAAGCGCCGCAATAGTCTGTTTTTCCAGCTTCACGGGGAGCCACAAAATCGGCCAGGCAAAAGTTCGGTGAACCTTCTTTCTTCTTTTCCTGCTGCCGCAAATGGTAAAATCTGCCTGTTTCTTTGGTACACGACTCATCTTCAAACAACACAATATCATCTCCTTCGGAATGTGCAGGCCAAAGCCCAAAGATCCCGTTCGCCCGGAGCATTTTCCTTTCAATGACCTGATCAAGCATCTTTTGGGCATCGGCATAGACCCTCCGCGCCTGTTCTCCCTGAAGCTCGTCATCGAGAATGTCGGGGAACCGTCCTTTCAGTTCCCACACAAAGAAGAAGAAATTCCAGTCAATATATTTCCTAAGTTCGGCAATGGGGAAATCGATCAGCTCGTGAATCCCCGTCACACGGGGTTTATAAGTTTCACCTTTGCTCCAGTCGATCTGAAAACGGTTGACACGGGCTTCGCCAAGGGTCAAATATTCCTTTGCCTTACGCTGTCCCTGGAACTGTCTGATCTGTTCGTATTCTTCATTGACCGAACGGACAAAATCCTCGTTCCGTGCCAGTAGGTTCGATACTACATGTACCGCCCGGCTGGCGTCCTTGACATGAACCACCGGATGAGAATAGTTTGGAGCGATCTTCACTGCCGTATGAATTTTCGAGGTAGTCGCTCCCCCGATCAGCAAAGGCAATGTGAATCCCTGCCGCTCCATTTCGGCGGCCGCACCGGCCATGATCTCCAGCGAAGGCGTGATCAGTCCGCTGAGGCCGATGACATCTGCTTCTTCCCGGCGTGCCGCTTCCAGGATGGTCTCTGTCGGGACCATTACGCCCAGGTCGATCACCTCATAATTGTTGCAGCCCAGGACCACACCGACGATGTTCTTGCCGATATCGTGCACGTCGCCCTTCACGGTGGCCATCAGCACCTTCTTTCTTTGGGTTTGCAGATCTTTATATTTTTCTTTATCCTTTTCAATATACGGCAGCAGGAAAGCCACTGCTTTTTTCATGACCCGCGCCGACTTGATCACCTGCGGCAGGAACATCTTGCCGGAGCCAAACAGGTCGCCCACTACGTTCATCCCGTCCATTAGCGGACCTTCGATGATATTCAGCGTCGGTGCATACAGGGGCAGAGCCTCAGCCAGATCTTCTTCGATATAATCGGGAATTCCTTTCACCAGGGCATGTTCCAGCCGTTTGACCAGCGGCAGTTCACGCCATTCATCCTTATGCACCGCTTTCCCCTCCCCTTCTTTCAGCGTCTGGGCAAACTCCAGCAGCCGTTCTGTGGCGTCGGGACGCCGGTTCAGCACCAGATCCTCTATATATTCCAACAGTTCTTTCGGGATTTCATCATAGATCTGAAGCATGCCGGGATTCACAATACCCATATCCAGGCCGGCCTTAATGGCGTGGAACAGGAATACCGAATGAATGGCTTCACGGACCACGTCATTCCCGCGAAAGGAAAAAGACACATTGCTCACGCCGCCGCTCGTACGGGCACGGGGAAGATTAGCCTTGATCCAGCGCACCGCTTCAATAAAGTCGACCGCATAGTTGTTGTGTTCTTCCATTCCGGTCCCGATGGTCAGGATATTCGGATCGAAAATGATATCCTCAGGAGGAAAATTAATTTTCTCCGTAAGCAGTCTGTAAGCTCTTTCACAGATCCGGAGGCGGCGCTCCAGGGTATCGGCCTGCCCTTTTTCATCAAAAGCCATGACGACCACGGCGGCGCCGTAACGCTTCACTTTGAGTGCATGCTCCAGGAACTGATCCTCTCCTTCCTTCAGGCTGATAGAATTCACGATCGCCTTGCCCTGCAGACATTTCAACCCGGCTTCGATCACTTCCCACTTCGATGAGTCGACCATTACGGGCAAACGGGCAATATCGGGTTCTGACATCAGCAAATTCAGAAAGATGACCATTTCCTTTTTGGCATCGAGCATCGCATCGTCCAGATTCACGTCGATGACCTGGGCTCCGTTCTCCACTTGTTCGCGGGCCACCGCCAAAGCTTCTTCATATTTTTCATCCCGGATCAGCCGGGCAAATTTGCGTGAGCCGGATACATTACACCGCTCCCCGATATTCACAAAGTTGGTATCGGGGGTGATGGTGACCGCTTCCAGTCCGCTGAACCGGGTCATCCCGTCATTCTTAGCCTTTACATGAGGCTGTGCAGCCGCAGCAATACCTGAAAACCGTTGAATATGCGCCGGAGTGGTACCGCAGCAACCTCCGATGATGTTGACAAAATGGTTATCCAGAAAATCCGTTACCTGTACGGCCATCTGTTCAGGCGTTTCATCATATTCGCCGAACTGGTTCGGCAGGCCGGCATTGGGATAAGCGCTGATATAAAACGGCGCCTTCTGGGCCAGCTCCTTGAGGTAGGGCCTCATATCCTTTGCTCCCAGGGAGCAGTTCAAACCGATACTAAGCAGGTCAATGTGACGGACGGAGTTCAAAAATGCCTCTATCGTCTGACCGGAGAGGGTCCGCCCGCTTGCATCGGTAATGGTGCCTGAAACCATCACCGGCAGCACGATACCCCGCTTTTCCAAAACCTCTTCAATCGCGAAAAGGGCGGCTTTGGCATTCAGGGTATCAAAAATGGTTTCCACCAACAGCAGATCAACCCCGCCATCTAAAAGTCCTTCTGCCTGCTCCCGGTAAGCTTCCTTCACCGTATCGAAATCAGCGGCCCGGTACCCCGGGTCATTCACATCGGGCGACAACGAAAGGGTTTTATTGGTAGGCCCGATAGCCCCGGCCACGAAGCGTGGCTTGTCAGGCGTTTTCAGCGTGTATTCGCCGGCCACTTCCCGGGCAAGCCTGGCCGAAGCGACATTCATCGCATACACCCATTCGCCCGTGTGGTAGTCGGACTGAGAGATCCGGTTGGCGTTAAAGGTGTTGGTCTCGATGATATCTGCACCTGCCTCCAAAAAGGCAGCGTGGATCTCCCTGATCAAATCGGGCCGGGTGAGGGAAAGCAGGTCGTTGTTTCCCTGCAGGTCGTTTTTTAATTCTGCCAATTCCTTATTCCTGAAATCCTCCTCCTTCAGCCTGTACTTTTGGATCATCGTGCCCATCGCACCGTCAAGCACCAAAACCCTGTTCTTTAACTCTTCCCGTATATCGCGTTTAATTTTCATTGCATCATGTGTTTAAATTTCTCCAATTCTTAACCCTCGTATATAACGAACAAATCTGCCAAATTCCTAAAACAAAAAAATAATTTTCAGCTTATGATCCTTTAAACAAGGACGGATCTTCAAAAGAATAATATATGCGCGGTCAGCGCATGCAACTGTTGGAGAAGTGCATCCGGCTAAGATGAAAGAGAGGCAATATCTGTTTTATTACATGCGTCATTTTTAATGCGGATGAATCAATATTTATTGCAAAGCTAATGTCAAAACCGGTAAATATCAAAATATACGTTCGAAAATGCTTAAAAAAATAACATGAAAGCACAAAGTCGCAAAGGAAAACCGGATTTCCGGGAAAAATTCTCAGGACCTTAGTATCCGCCCAACCTGGGTTCGATTAAGAGTTAAAACCCGCCGGCGAATACAGCCTGGCTGATGCTCCGGACCGGTTTAACGGATGAGGGCTTCGGACTCCACCCGTTCATCTAGTCCAAAGAGACTTCAACAACAAACTGAGGCTTTTTCATCTCATCCGGAAGGTTCCGCAGGTCTCCTGTACTGAACAGAACTGATCCGGCCGGTACTCCCTTCCCGGCTAAATAATGCTCCAGCAAACGTTGCCTGCTTTCAAGTAACTGATTAAACTCATTCACTACCTTGTCGTTGCCTGCTTTTTGCAGGCAACTCGCTCTGTAGCGCTCTTCTGTCAGATCCGTTTCATCTGCAGTCAGACCAAGGAATGCAAGGAAACCCGGATCATCATCAGCTACTGCAGGAGCATTGACAAGCACGCGATCATCACCGGCCTGGCCACTGCCCGAGGCATACAGGAGCTTCGCATTCCGTATCGCAATCAAAGCCTTTTCTTCGTCAGGGTGGGTGGTCTGGACAAATGAAAAAGTCAACCCGGGCTTCTTCGCAATGATTTCTGAAATCTTGTCGAGGGAGGATACCTGGCCTGCTGACAGGCTATCCTGAAGGAAGCCAAACGGGATTTGCCTGATGCTTTCAGGATCAACACCCAATTTCTGACCGATAAAGTGGATGGGTTGGGTACCCGTTTTAAGCACGAATTCCTCAAATGTCTTCCAGATGATCCTGCGCAACCTGAATTTGGGGCTGGAAGGATTCCCGGTGACCGGCAAATCGAAACCGATATGGTCATTCCGGTCTTTCAGTACGTATAGCGCCAGGCCGACAGGTAGCCTGTATACCGGTTTTTCTTTTGTCCTCTTCCCGATCTCCAGTTTATCGATGCTGATCCGGTTGTCATTTTCAAGTGTGACCGGGGTCATTGCAAGACGGACTTCATAATTAAAAATACCTCTGGTCACCGGCCTGGCCAGATAATACTCCGAATAAGGTGAGAGGCTTACCATGTTCAATCCGTGTATATAGCCATCAAGC
>CAZOYZ010000065.1:0-14039 GCA_964584045.1 uncultured Prolixibacteraceae bacterium
TAATACCAGCCATATATACTGATCCCCACATAATAAACCTGCAAGGCCATATCGGCATAGAACTTGGATCTAAAGAACACATAAATATAAAGCACCGATGTCAGCAGTCCGACGGGCCAGGTGAAAATATTCTGCCGGATGGAAAGAAAAATATAGATCAAACCGAGGATGGCTCCGCATACTTCAACGGTATTACCCTTCAGCCAGCTAAAGATTATTTCCGTCATGGTCTGACTTTTCCGCCAGTAACTGTTCATATTCGGCTGGTTCTCCCAAAACCTCAAGGGCTTTTTCAAGAACAGCCTCATCCTGATTGATAACCCTGTAATAGTAGTCCATGCCGTACAGATCCCTGGCCAACAGGGCCTTAACCTGTTTACGGATCAGCGGACGCGCAAAGTCGATACTCGCCTGATCTTTCTCGATCTTCTCCTTTTCAGCCTCGGCGATCATCTTGCCGATCAGTTCATCACCGACTTCAAAATTTTCCCGAAAATCCCTGAACCCGGCGTATTTTTCCGAAACCCCCTTCCTGTTTGAGATCAGATAATCGAGTGACACGGAATACAGGATATTTTGCCGCACGAGCAGGTTATAGAACTTGTAATGAGACGAGGTATCCATCGGAACAAAGATGTCGGGCATCACGCCTCCGCCGCCATAGACGATGCGCTTGTTTTTCAGTGTGCGGAAAGATTGGGATTCATCGAGATGAATACTGTCGCGCGTAAAGAGTTCGCCTTTTTCAAACCGGTTCATATAGTCATTCCTGTATTCCTCTACTCCACGGTCATAGGGTTTTTGGATACCACGGCCACTGGGGGTATAATAATGAGCGGTTGTCAGCCTGATCACTGATCCATCCGTTAAAGGGAACGGTTGCTGAACCAATCCTTTCCCGAACGAACGGCGTCCTATAATAATCCCGCGGTCCCAATCCTGCACGGCTCCCGCGACGATTTCGCTCGCCGAAGCGGATCCTTCATCAATCAGAACGACCAGACGTCCCTGCTCAAATTCGCCCATTGCCGATGCCTTATAGTCTTTCCTTGGTTCATGTTTGCCTCTGGTATAGACGACCAGATGCTGGGGCCCCAAAAACTGATCGGCCATTTCAATCGCTGCTTTCAGATATCCTCCCCCGTTTCCCCGAAGATCAAGAATCAGGTTTTTGAATCCCCGCTCTTTTTTCAAATCCCTGATCGCCCTGGCAAACTCGTCGGTGGTCGTCGCCGAAAAACGGTTTAACTTGATGTAACCGGTTTGCTCATTCAGCATGTACGACGCGTCCAGACTATGGATCGGAATTTTATCGCGTATGATTGTGAAATCCAGCAATTCCTGATCTTTTTGTCTCCTGACTTTGAGTCGCACCCGGGTTCCTTTTGCTCCCCTGAGCCTGTCCATCACATCTTTGTTTTTCAACCCGATGCCGGCAACAGGCTTATCGTCGATCACCACGATTTTGTCGCCGGGCATCAGACCAACCTTTTCCGATGGCCCTCCGGGAATCGTTGTCACCACGATCAGTGTATCCCGTAAAATATTAAAAGAAATACCGATCCCCTCAAAATTCCCTTCCAGAGGTTCATTCATTTCCTTCACTTCATCTTTGGAAATATAAATGGAGTGCGGATCAAGTTTGCCAAGGACTTCAACAACGGCACTTTCTGTTAACTGGTCAATATTGGCCGAGTCCACGTAATAACTTTCGATCAACTGCATCAGCCTGCCATACTTGATCATATTTGTTTCCACATTCTGTGCAAGAACATGAAAACCAAACAAGAACAGGATCATGATCACGATGAAACCACTTCTGCCCGCCTTACATCTTTTCATTTTTTCTGGTTTAACGTTTCGTTTCTATTCCCATTCGATCGTTGCCGGTGGTTTTGAACTGATATCATAAACAACGCGGTTAATTCCCCGGATCTTATTGATGATTTCATTAGACATCTTTGCCAAAAACGCATAAGGCAGATGTACCCAGTCTGCCGTCATTCCATCGGTAGACATCACTGCACGCAAGGCCACCACATTCTCGTAAGTCCGCTCATCTCCCATCACTCCGACCGATTGCACAGGCAGCAGCATGACTCCGGCCTGCCACACCTGATCGTACAGGTTCCACTCTTTAAGCCCCCTGATAAAAATATCGTCTGCCTCCTGCAGGATACGCACTTTCTCGGGAGTAATATCGCTCAGAATGCGGATGCCCAGACCGGGTCCGGGAAAAGGATGACGCCCCAGCAGTTCTTCCTTAAGCCCGAGAGCTTTACCCACGCGTCGTACTTCATCCTTGAACAGCAAGCTGAGCGGTTCAACCACTTTTAGTTTCATTTTCGCGGGAAGACCTCCCACGTTATGATGAGACTTAATGGTGGCCGAAGGGCCGTTTACGGACACCGATTCAATCACATCCGGGTAAATCGTACCCTGCGCCAACCACTTCACATCCTTTATTTTGTGTGCCTCTGCGTCGAAGACTTCAATAAAATTACGGCCGATGATCTTTCGTTTCTGTTCAGGGTCAAAAACCCCTTTAAGATCGTTCCAGAATTTTTCCCTGGCGTCCACACCAATGACATTCAGCCCCATATCATGATAGGAGTCCAGCACACGTTCGAATTCATTCTTGCGTAAAAGACCGTTATCCACGAAGATGCAGGTTAAGTTTTTCCCGATAGCCCTGTTAAGGAGGACTCCGGTTACCGAAGAATCGACCCCCCCCGACAATCCCAGAACAACCTTGTCATTGCCCAGCTTTTCCTTGAGTTGCCTCACCGTTGTTTCAATGAATGAGGCCGGGGTCCAATCCTGTTTACACCCGCAAATATCAACCGTAAAATTCTTCAATAGCTGAATTCCTTCAGTCGTATGATAAACCTCCGGATGGAACTGGATCCCGTAAGTTGGTTCACCATCAATCTTAAATGCCGCATATTTTACATCGGAAGTCGATGCAATCACCTGATAATTGCCGGGCAAACCCTCTATCGTATCTCCGTGCGACATCCACACCTGCGTATTCAGACTCAGTTCCCGGAACAGCTCACATCCCTGATCAATGAATCCCAGATTGGCTCTTCCGTATTCACGGGAGTTGGACGGCAACACTTTTCCGCCAAAAAAATGGACCAGATACTGAGCACCGTAACAGATCCCTAAAACCGGCACCTTCCCTTTTATGTGTGAGAGGTTCGGGATTGGTGCGTTTTTATCACGGACAGAAAAAGGACTTCCACTTAAAATGACTCCTTTAACGGTTTCGTCTATTCCCGAAAAATGGTGATATGGACGTATCTCACAGTATATGTTCAACTCGCGCACCCTTCTCCCAATTAACTGGGTATATTGGGATCCAAAATCGAGGATTAAAATTTTTTGCTGCATGGATCTTTTTTTTGATGGCCCAAAGATAGGAAAAATCCTGTTAATGAATTGCAGACCCTCCATGATGAACTTCCTTGCCCCGTAAAAGTATTTTCTGCTTTAAATCTTAAAACTCAGAAAAAAGAAAACTTGTCTTTTTTTTAATTGTTTTGTAATTTTTAAAAGTTTACTCAAACAAATCGAAAAGCTAAAACCGATAAGCACATGCGCAAACAAGTTTATTTCGCTTTTATTTCCATGATTACCTTCTCTGTGGGCTGCACGCAGGCGCCGCAAAAGGTCAGTACCCTTGAACTGTCGGACCTGGATACCACGGTTTTCCCGGGTACCGATTTTGACGCTTACGCGAACGGAGGATGGAAAAAGAACAATCCGCTGCCCGAAGAAGAAAGCCGTTACGGCACCTTCGACAAGTTGAATGACCAGGCCCGGGAGCAGGTAAAGGCCCTGTTTTCGGAAATAGCGAACGGCCGGTACCAGGAAGGCAGTATTGAAAAAAAAATAGCCGATTTTTACAGCAGCGGTATGGATACGGCGGCCGTGGAAGCAGCCGGCATCAACCCGCTGAAGGAGTACCTGTCGCAGGCAGATGCGATCTCGACGATGCAGGACTTTCAACGGGTCATCGCCGGCTGGCACCGGATGGGAATTAATCCTTTGTTTTTCATGTATGCCGATGCCGACCGGAAGAATTCATCGCTGACAGTAGCTTATCTGAACCAGGGGGGACTACGTTTGCCCGACCGGGATTATTATCTCAACGAGGATGAACGATCGAAAGAGATCCGGGGAAAATACCTGGAATTGATTTCAGAAACATTCCGTTTGTTGGGTGATCCTTCAGAAACAGCTGTAAAAAAAGCAGAAACGGTCTATGCCATCGAAAAAGAAATGGCCGGGTTTTCAATGAGCCGCCTTGACCGACGGGATCCTTACAAGACCTACCACAAAATGGACATCGGGCAGCTCACGAAGATCGCGCCCAATTACGATTGGAACAGCTATTTCAGGGAGACCGGGGTAAATGATCCCGGAGAATTCATCGTGTCACAACCTGATTTTTTTACCGGGATCAGCAGAATGATCAAATCCGTTCCGCCTGACTCATGGAAACTGTATTTGAAATGGCACCTCGTTTCCGGCTTATCTCCCTATTTAAGCCGGGACTTTGCCGACCTTCACTTTCAATTCTATGGAAAAACGTTGAGCGGCACACCGGCACAGCGTCCCAGATGGAAAAGGGTACAGGATGTTACGAACGACGCGCTCAGTGAGGCTGTAGGACAAATGTACGTAAAGAAATATTTCCCCCCCGAGGCGAAACAAAGGATGATCAGCCTGGTCGAAAACCTGAGGACTTCGCTTGGAGAACGGATCATGGCCCTGAACTGGATGAGCGATGAGACCAAACAAAAGGCCATGGAAAAACTGAGCGCGATCACCGTAAAAGTAGGTTACCCCGACAACTGGAAGGATTACAGCGATCTACAGGTCGATAAAGATTCCTACTTAGGGAATATCCTCAATTCAGGCAGATTTGATTTTGAATGGACGACAGGGAAGATCAATAAACCGGTCGACCGGAGTGAATGGTTCATGCCGCCTCAAATGGTGAATGCGTATTATAATCCCACGTCCAATGAAATCGTCTTTCCGGCGGCTATTCTTCAGCCTCCGTTTTTCTATATGAACGGAGATGATGCCATTAACTATGGGGCGATCGGGGTCGTCATCGGTCATGAAATGACGCATGGCTTTGATGACCAGGGGCGGCAGTTTGACAAAAACGGGAATTTAAATGAGTGGTGGACGGAAGAAGATGCGAAACGTTTTAAGGAAAGGACTGCGATTTTAGTCGATCAGTACGATCAGCTCACCGTCCTGGATACCGTCAGGGCAGACGGCGAACTTACTTTGGGAGAAAATATCGCTGACCTGGGCGGACTTCATATTGCTTTTCAGGCTCTCCAAAAAGCAATAACAGGGAATGAACAACCAATTGACGGGTTTACTCCGGATCAACGTTTTTTCCTGGCTTATTCACACCTGTGGGCACAAAACATCCGGGATGAGGAAATCCTCAAACGTACCAAAACAGATGTCCATTCACTTGGCAGAAACCGTGTTAACGGGCCATTAAGGAACATGACCGCATTTCACACTGCTTTTGGAGTTGATGAAGGTGACCCCATGTATCTCACCGAAAACCAAAGAGCGTTAATCTGGTAAAAAAAATCCGTTGGGCGTTCCCCAACGGATTTTTTTTATAACCCGCGTATCCAGATATTCCGGTAGCTTACCGGGTTACCGTGGTCCTGAAGAATGACAGGCCCGTCTCCGTGAGGCTTGACCTTATACTCGGGAATACCGATATATTCGGTTGGCCCGCGCAGTGCCACATGATTTTGTACCAACACACCATTTTGGATCACCGTAACCGTTGGCGGACTGAAATAGGTTCCGTCTTCCCGAAAGCGGGGAGCCGTATAAATAATATCATAAGTCTGCCACTCACCGGGTGCCTTGCAAACGTTGACCAGAGGGGCATACTGTTTGTAGATGCTTCCCGCCTGTCCGTTACGGTAAGTCCGGTTGTTGTAATTGTCCAGCACCTGTAATTCATAAAGCCCCTGCAGAAAGATCCCGCTGTTTCCCCGGCCCTGGCTTTCTCCAATCACCTCTGCCGGTGTCTTCCATTCCACATGCAACTGGAAATCCTTAAATACCCTTTTTGTCTTGATGACGCCGGTTCCTTTCTTTACAGTAGCCACTCCCTTGGCATAATCCCACTGCGGAGCGTTACCTTCACCATCCGTCCATTCGTAACCTAAGTCAGTTCCCGCGCCGATGAGGACGACGGCATCGGAGGGAGCGTCCGCCGGGGTCACTCCGGCTGATACGACCGTAACTTCAGGGTCCCAGATCTCCGTCATTGCCGGAACCATTTCAGGCAGCTTTTCCTGTGCAAGCACAGAGATACCACCCAAAGAGAACAACAAAAAAATTGATCGCTTCATTACTTTAGTTGATTTAGTTTATAATTTAGACACAAGTATCAAGTATCAAGACACAAGATTCAAGTACTCTATGCTCTATGCTCTATTGCTCCACGTTACAGGTCCAGTTCCTTCATAATCGACTCAATCTTTTCTCCAGCCTGTTTTTCAGCTTCATCGAACTGATCCCTGTCCTTTAATTTTCCGGTCACTTCAAAATAAAATTTGATTTTGGGTTCGGTACCTGAAGGTCTTACAGAGATTTTTGTTCCATCTTCCGTAAAAAACTGAAGGACATCGGAAGTAATCTTTTGAAATATCGGCCTGATATCACCGGTTACAAGATCCCGTTCTGTCAGATTACCGTAGTCTTTCACGATTCTTAGCGGACTCCCGCCTAATGTACGGGGAGGTTTGACACGAAAATTGATCATCATCTGCCTTATTTCATCCGCGCCCGATTTTCCGGGTCTGACAATATATTTCATCTTTTCCCTCGAATACCCGTATTCCAGGTAAATATCCTGAAGTAATTGGAAAAGGGTCTTCCCCTGATCTTTTGCCCACGCTGTAATTTCGGCCATCAGGGCACATGACGAGACAGCATCTTTATCACGAACAAAGCCGGCAGGCATAAATCCAAAGCTTTCCTCGCCTCCTCCGATATAAACCTTTTTCCCTTCCAATTCCCGGATGGTCTCAGCGATATATTTAAACCCGGTATACACGTCAAAATATTCGATGCCGTTTCTCCGGGCTATTTCTGCGATCTTTTCGGTTGTGACGATCGTTTTTACAACGAATTCGTTCCCTTTCAGCGCCTTATTTTCCTTCATCTTTGTAATAATATAATAGATAAAGATCAAGGCGGTCTGGTTGCCATTGATAATGACAAACTCACCTTTCTGATTCCTGACCGCAACGCCGATCCGGTCAGCATCCGGATCAGAGGCCATCACCACATCGGCATCGGCTTCATATCCTTTTTTCATCGCCATCTCCATGGCAGCCGGTTCTTCCGGATTGGGAGAAACCACAGTGGGAAAATCACCGCTCACGACATCCTGTTCAGGTACATGAATAATGTTCTCAAAACCAAAAACTTTCAATGCCTCCGGGATCAGTCTGACGCCTGTCCCATGGATCGGTGTGTAAACTATTTTCAGATCCTTATGCTTTTGGATTACTTCGGGATCCAGTGATACGGATTTCACCTTTTCCAGGAATCTGCGGTCCATTTCCGCGCCGATCAGTTCAATCAGCCCGGGGTTGCCCGAGAACCTGATATCTTCCGCTTTCACCTTTTGTACTTCCGCAATGATGTTCTCATCATGCGGCGCAACAATCTGGGAACCATCTTCCCAATATGCTTTATAACCGTTATATTCTTTAGGGTTGTGAGACGCGGTGAGGATGATGCCGCTCTGGCATCCCAATTCACGGATCACGAACGACAGTTCAGGCGTAGGTCGTAAATCTTCGAACAGGTATACTTTGATCCCATTCGCCGCAAAGATCGCGGCGCTCTTCTCAGCAAACAGCCGGCTGTTGTTCCGGCAATCGTGTCCAACGGCAACCTTGATACGATCCAGCCCTGCAAACTCTTTTTTCAGATAATTACTCAGTCCCTGAGTGGCAGCTCCCACCGTGTAAATATTCATCCTGTTTGAACCTGCTCCCATAATACCGCGTAAACCGCCGGTTCCAAATTCCAGGTCCCGGTAAAACGAATCGATCAACGCTGTTTTATCTTCCTGCTGAAGCATCTTTTTTACTTCGTTTCGTGTTTGCTCGTCATACACACCACTCAACCAGCTTTCAGCTTTTTTCTCCACTTCCTTCAAGATATCCTGACTTGCTGCCATGTTGATTTATTTATTTAAAATTTTAATTTGCCCGATACACGTTTTCAGACTATCACGCCAATACGGTATTTCGAGGTCAAAAATACGCCTGATTTTTGATTTATTCAACACGCTGAATGCCGGCCTCCTGGCAGGAGTAGGATATTCATCGGTTGTAACCGGCCGCACATGACAACTGATCCCGTAGATTTCGTGAACTGCTTTGGCAAAATCATACCAACTGCAGACACCTTCGTTTGAGTAATGATAGATACCGGGCTTCCATGAAACTTTCTGAACTGCGGTTTTTGAAATAACCGTTAAAATGGCCTGAGCCAAGTCGCCGGCATACGTCGGGGACCCGATCTGATCATACACAACTTTCAGCTCATCACGCTCCGTTCCAAGCCTGATCATCGTTTTCACAAAGTTATTACCGTGCGGGGAGTAAAGCCAGGCTGTACGGATGATCACGGCTTCCGTATTTTCTTTCAGAAGAGCGATTTCACCGTTTAGTTTCGTCTTTCCGTAAACGGACTCAGGATTTACCAGATCCTTTTCAGTATAGGGCAGGCAGGCCGTACCGTCGAACACATAGTCGGTCGAGATATGGATGATCCTGCAATTGCGTGATTTTCCGATCTTACCCAACCAGGCTGGTACCCTTGTATTTAATAATTCCGCCAGCTCATCGTCGGTCTCAGCGACATCGACAGCCGTATAGGCTGCACAATTAATTAAAAAATCAGGGAGCTCTCTTTCAAAAAAAGTATCAACGGCTTTCCAATCCGTGATATCCAATTCATTAATATCCGTAAAAATAAATTCAAAATCAGGGAATAGTACAGCCTTTTCCCGGATCGCAGACCCCAATTGTCCCTTTGCTCCTGTCACTAAAATCTTCATAACTCATCAAAATTAAAATCCCCTTCCCGGAACGGCACATTTTTTCTGTCTTTCTCCGAGACGATCGCTTCTGCCTCCGGAATTCGCCAGTCAATACCCAGGTCAGGGTCATTATACAAGATACCACGCTCCTGCTCCGGCTGGTAATAACGGTCACACTTGTAACTGAAAACTGCTGAATCACTGAGCACCGAAAAGCCATGCGCAAAACCAGGCGGAATATAAAGTTGCTTCTTATTTTTGCCGCTTAATTCAACGCCAAACCAGTTTCCAAAAGTCGGTGACTGCCGTCTCAAATCAACAGCTACATCAAAGACACATCCGTCAACCACCCGCACCAGTTTCCCCTGACTGAACGGATGTAACTGATAATGAAGGCCCCTAATCACGCCGCGGCTTGACTTCGATTCATTATCCTGCACAAAATCCGTTAAAATACCTGCTTCACGGTAACGCCTGTGATGAAAAGTTTCAAGAAAATATCCGCGGTCATCCTCATAAACTTTTGGTTCCAGCACCAGGAGCCCCTCAATTGTTGTTTTTTGAATTTTCATTGATTAACCCGCTAAAAAGATGTTATTTTCCGGTTTGCCAGTTTACAAAGATATTCCCCATACTGATTTTTCAGTAACGGTTGCGCCAGCGCCAGCAACTGATTCTTATCAATATAGCCTTTTTTAAACGCAATCTCTTCAATGCATGATACCTTTAACCCCTGCCGCTGTTCGATCGTGGCAATAAAATTGGACGCCTGCAATAAACTGTCGTGCGTGCCGGTGTCCAGCCAGGCAAATCCACGGCCCAACAACTTGACTTTCAACCGGCCTTCCCGGAGGTAAAGCCGGTTTAAATCTGTAATTTCCAGTTCTCCCCTCGGAGAAGGTTTAAGAGATTTTGCCTTTTCAACCACATCATTTGAATAAAAGTATAAACCTGTTACCGCATAATTTGACTTCGGGACAGCCGGCTTTTCCTCAATGGAAAGGACACGTTCCTGATCATCAAACTCAGCTACACCATAACGTTCAGGATCATTGACGTAGTATCCGAAAACCAGTGCTCCGTCTTCAATACGCGCAGCTTCCTCAAGCAGGGAACGGAAGTTATAACCATAAAAGATGTTGTCGCCCAGGATCATACATACATGACCGTCACCAATAAATTCTTCCCCGATAATAAAGGCCTGGGCCAGGCCATCGGGTGAAGGCTGGACCGCATAACTGATCCGGATCCCCAGTTGCGAACCATCTTCAAGCAGATGCTCATAAAGGGGAATATCCTGTGGCGTGGAAATAATGAGGATATCGCGAATACCGGCCAGCATCAGTACCGAAAGCGGATAATAGATCATCGGTTTATCGTAAACAGGTATAATCTGCTTTGATATTGACTTCGTGATCGGGTATAAACGGGTGCCGGAACCTCCGGCCAAAATAATTCCTTTCATGAATGTTCTGTGTTAATCATTAAAGTATATCGTACTGATTTCAGGTTACAAGTTACAGGTTACAAGTCCCTAAGTTTGAAATTTGTTTTACCGGAATCTGGAATTTTATGTTCCAGTATCTTGATACCTGATCCTCATGTCTGATTTCTTACGACTAATTACTTACGACTCTTTTCTAAGCAATTCTTCAAAATAGTTGATTGTTCTCTTTAGCCCCTCTTCGAGTTGAATGACAGGAGTCCACCCATTTAGCTTTTCGATAGCAAGGCTGATATCCGGCTGACGCTGAGTGGGATCATCGGCAGGCAACGGACGAAAGACAATGCGGGACGGAGCTCCCGTCAGACTGATGATCTTTTGTGCCAGTTCCAAAATTGTAAACTCATTTGGATTTCCAATGTTCACCGGGCCGGTGAAGGAATCGTCGGTGTTCATCATCCTGACCATCCCTTCGATCAGATCGTCCACGTACTGAAAACTCCTGGTTTGCGTTCCGTCACCGTAGATGGTGATATCCTGCCCTTTTAATGCCTGGACAATAAAGTTGGACACGACGCGTCCGTCGTCGGGTTCCATCCGAGGACCGTATGTATTGAAGATCCGGATAATTTTAATCCGGACGTGATTTTGAATATGATAATTCACAAATAACGATTCAGCGCATCGTTTACCCTCATCATAACACGAACGGATACCGATAGGATTCACCCGTCCCCAATACGTTTCCGGCTGAGGATGAATATCCGGGTCCCCGTATACTTCGCTGGTAGAAGCCTGCAGGATCCGGGCTTTTACACGTTTGGCCAGCCCCAGCATATTAATCGCCCCCATCACCGACGTTTTGATCGTTTTAATAGGATTATACTGATAGTGCACAGGCGACGCGGGGCAGGCAAGGTTATAGACCTCATCCACCTCCCCGAAATAAGGCATGGTCACATCATGACGAACCAGTTCAAAATAAGGATGGTGCATGAGGTGTATGATCTTCGATTTCGATCCCGTAAAAAAGTTATCCAGGCAAGTCACTTCATTTCCCTCATTCAAAAGTCTTTCACAAAGATGAGAACCAATAAAGCCGGCTCCGCCGGTAACCAGAATTCTTTTCATAGATATCCTAATTAAGTGAAATCAAAAGTAGGAATATAATTCATTTTACACTATGAATTGAACCCAAAACTATTGCGTTCCCCTTATTTTATTCCTGATTTTACCGGATATTTCGTAACCAAAACAACCAATAGCTTGTATCGAATAAATGACAGTCTGGCCGAAAAAATGTCCTGTGAATCTTTGAATTAACAGGGAATAATTCTAATTTTGTCGCGCATTTGGAAAAATTATAATGTCTAATTTATTAATTAATTGAAATTTAATGGTAGAAAACAACAAAGAGATTCTTGAAACGAAAGAAGAACTCGCACAGGAAACGGAACTAGCTGGAAACGAAAGTCAGCAGGAAGCTACGGATGAGCAAGAAGTCTTTGACTGGGATGCGCTCGAATCGGAAGATCAAGGCTTTGCCGGACAAAAACAACCCAAACTTGAAGAATTATACAACAATACGCTGAACACGGTTCAGGAGAAAGAAGTGCTGGAAGGTACGGTCATCTCGATGAATAAACGTGAAGTGGTCGTTGATATCGGCTATAAATCGGACGGTATCGTCAGTCTGAATGAATTCCGGTACAATCCCGATATGAAAGTCGGCGATACGGTTGAGGTATACATCGAAAGCCTGGAAGACAAAAAAGGGCAGATGATCCTGTCTCACAAAAAAGCGCGGGCCATGCGTTCCTGGGATCGTGTGAATGCGGCACTCGACAACGATGAAATCATCAAAGGTTACATTAAATGCCGCACCAAAGGTGGCATGATTGTCGATGTATTCGGCATTGAGGCGTTCCTGCCAGGCTCTCAGATCGATGTAAAACCCATTCGCGATTACGATATCTATGTTGGAAAAACAATGGAATTCAAGGTGGTAAAGATCAACCAGGAATTCCGGAATGTGGTTGTTTCGCATAAAGCGCTGATCGAAGCAGAGCTGGAACAGCAGAAGAAAGAAATTATCTCGAAACTTGAAAAAGGCCAGGTTCTTGAAGGGACCGTTAAAAACATCACTTCATACGGGGTATTCATTGACCTTGGCGGTGTTGACGGCTTAATCCATATCACTGATCTGAGTTGGGGACGTATTTCTCATCCCAACGAAATTGTCGAACTTGATCAAAAACTGAATGTAGTTATCCTGGATTTCGACGACGACAAGAAAAGAATTGCTCTGGGTCTTAAGCAATTAACACCTCATCCCTGGGACAATCTGGATCAGGAACTGAAAGTAGGCGACACCGTAAAGGGAAAAGTGGTTGTCATGGCCGACTATGGTGCATTTGTTGAAATTGCTCCCGGAGTAGAAGGGTTGATCCATGTTTCTGAAATGAGTTGGTCCCAGCATCTCCGCAGTGCCCAGGATTTTCTTAAAGTAGGTGATGAAATTGAAGCCCAGATCCTGACCCTTGATCGGGACGAACGTAAAATGTCATTGGGTATTAAACAGTTGAAACAAGACCCGTGGCAAAATATTGAAACACGCTTCGGTGTGGGAACAAAACACACGGCAACCGTGCGCAATTTTACTAATTTTGGCGTGTTCGTAGAAATCGAAGAAGGTGTCGATGGCTTGATCCATATCTCAGACCTGAGCTGGACGAAAAAGATTAAACATCCTTCCGAATTCACCTCGATCGGAGCCGATATTGACGTCGTCGTTTTGGATATTGACAAGGAAAACAGAAGGTTGAGCTTGGGTCACAAGCAACTGGAAGAAAATCCGTGGGATGTGTTTGAAACGATCTTCTCGGTCGATTCAGTCCATGAAGGAACCGTTGTCGAATTATTTGACAAAGGAGCTACAATCGCTCTCCCCTATGGCGTCGAAGGTTTTGCAACTCCGCGGCATTTGGTGAAGGAAGACGGAACACAGGCTGCCCTGGAAGAAAAATTGCCATTCAAGGTGATCGAGTTCTCCAAATCTGCCAAAAGGATCATTCTTTCTCATTCCCGCGTGTTCGAGGATGAAAAGAAAGCAGAAGAAAATGCAGTAAAAAAAGCTCAAACCAAGCAGACCAGGAAAGCTGTGAAATCCGTGAAAGAAAATCTTGAAAAAACAACTTTGGGAGATATCAGCGAACTGGCAGCGTTAAAATCTCAAATGGAAGCGGAAGAAAATAAAGAAAAATAGCTCATACCAATTGCGGGTCAATCAGAATTTCGTAACTTTCCGTTCATGGATTTTGACATCATAAAAAAGGAAGGACATTCAGTAATAAAAGTGCTGATTAATAAGCTGGATACAAATAATGCTCCGGCTTTAAAATCGGAGTTGGTGTTGCTTGGAAACCAAAAAGAAAAAAACATCATTCTGGATTTGAGTCAGTGCAATTACAT
>CAZOYZ010000065.1:14139-15695 GCA_964584045.1 uncultured Prolixibacteraceae bacterium
AAGATCAACTTCTCGCGGATCGGTCACATTTTTATTTCCCATCTGCATGGGGACCATTTTTTTGGTCTCATCGGTCTGATCGCCTCCCAGGTGCTCCTGGGAAGAAAAAATGATCTCCATATTTATGCACACTCCGAACTGCAACGGTATACCCGTTTTCAGCTCGAATTTCTGGAGATGGATGACCTTGATTTCAGGATCTGTTTCCATCCCCTGAACTTTAAAAAGCCCCGGATCATTTTGGAGGATGATAAATTTTTTGTGTCTTCCTTCCCGATGAAACATCGCGTGCCGTGTTGCGGGTTCCGCTTTGATGAAAAACCTCTGTTACCTAACCTGATCAAGGATCAGATAAAACAATTTGAGATCCCCATCCGGGATCTCAAACGCATCAAGAGCGGTGAAGACTTTGTCACGGCAACCGGAGAAATTATTCCTAACAGTCAACTGGTCAAGCCCGCCAGAAGACCCAGGTCCTATGCCTATTGTTCCGACACGGCATTTTCGGAGGCAGTAGCGGAGGCAGTTAAAGATGTTGATCTGCTTTATCACGAGGCAACCTTTGCCGAATCGGAAAAACAAATGGCCGCAGAAACCTATCATTCCACGGGGATGGAAGCCGCCCGCATCGCAAAGCTGGCCAATGCCCGGAAGCTGCTGATCGGTCATTTTTCCGGCCGTTATAAAACGACCGATCTGATCCTCTCAGAGGCAAAGTCTGTTTTTTCCGAAACGTATGCGGTACATGACAATGATGTGTACAACGTTGGTCAGTAACAGGCTTTTCATCAAGTTTTCCTTTGGTGCAGCAGTGTTTTTACTTCCCTTTTGCTGCAAAAAAAAGGAAATACCCCTCCGGCGTGAGGAGGTCCGGAATAAAACCCCGTCACTCATCTTCAAAAAACTCCTTATTAAAATTGACCAGGTAAAGCTCCTTCACGGGACGCGTAAACGCGGTGTACAACCACCGCAGGTATTCCCGGTCGATCATCGCTTCGGTCAGGTATCCCTGATCAACAAATACAGCGTCCCACTGACCTCCCTGCGCCTTATGGCAGGTCACCGCGTAAGCAAATTTCACCTGCAGTGCGTTGAACCAGGGATTCTCCCTGATCTTCTCCCATCTTTTTTTCTTGCTCCTGATATCCGGGTAATCCTCTGCGACGGACTCAAACAGCCGCTGACCGTCTTCCTTTGACATGCTGGCCGACTCGATGGCCAGCGTATCGAGAAAGATTTTGCAGTCAACCTCGAGGTTGTCGTAGTCGATAAACTGCAGACTGACATCGGCAAAACGAAAACCATACAGTTCCTCATACCTTTGAATACCTGTAATACGCACAATATCGCCATTCGCGATAAAGCCGATCTTTTCATCCTCCGGTTTCCAGAAATAGTTATTTTTAACAATCATCAGCAAGTCACCAACGGTAATTTCCGAATCCTTATATAAAATGGCGGAGCGAATTCCCTGGTTAAACTTATTGGCTCTTTTATTTGACCGCGTAATCACCATCGTTTGCTGCTCCCCAAACCGGTCATAGCAATCGCCGATC
>CAZOYZ010000066.1:0-15658 GCA_964584045.1 uncultured Prolixibacteraceae bacterium
TCACATGCTCTGTTGCTGAAACCCAGTGAAGGGTTGCCTTCACCTTTCTGCCATCAGGCGAATTACCGCCCCGCGAAGCTGGATCGTAAGAACAATGAAGTTCGGTGACAGTACCTTTTTCATCCTTCACTACACCGGTGCAGGTAACGAAATAGGCGTAACGCAGGCGAACCTCGTTACCGGGCGAAAGCCGGAAAAACTTGCGCGGTGGATTCTCCATAAAATCATCACGCTCAATGTAGATTTCCCTGGTGAATGGAACTTTTCTCGTTCCGGCAGCCGGATCTTCCGGATTATTAACAGCTTCCATTTCTTCAACCTGACCTTCCGGGTAATTTGTAATGATCACCTTCAGCGGATCGAGTACACCCATCACACGCTGGGCCGTTCTGTTAAGATCTTCCCTTAGGCTGTGCTCCAGTAATGCCACGTCGATCATACCGTCTACCTTGGTTACTCCGATACGCTCAGAGAAATTCCGGATGGATGCAGGAGTATAGCCGCGACGGCGCAATCCTGAGATCGTAGGCATCCGGGGATCGTCCCATCCTTTCACATAACCGTCTTTGACCAGTTCCAGGAGTTTACGCTTACTCATCACGGTATAACTCAGGTTAAGCCGCGCAAATTCAATTTGGCGGGGCCGGTATCCGCTGTCTTTCAACTGATCTATAAACCAGTCATACAACGGCCGGTGAACCTCAAACTCCAGGGTGCAAATGGAATGTGTGATACCTTCCCAGTAGTCGCATTGGCCGTGCGCAAAATCATACATCGGATAAATACACCATTTATCGCCCGTGCGGTGATGCGAAGTTTTCATGATCCGGTAAAGAATAGGATCGCGCATGTGCATGTTCGGCGATGCCATATCGATCTTTGCCCTTAACACACACTCACCTTCGTTAAACGCTCCTGCCTTCATACGCATCAGCAAATCCATATTTTCTTCTGTGGACCGGTTCCTGAAAGGACTTTCGATCCCCGGACGGGTTGGGGTTCCTCTCTGGCTGCTTATCGTTTCCGCATCCTGATCATCTACATAGGCTTTATCTCCTTTCACCAGCCTGACTGCAAAATCAAAAAGGTTATCGAAATAATCGGAAGCATAATACTCACGATCATCCCAGCTAAATCCCAGCCAACGTACATCTTCCTTGATCGAATCTACATACTCTGTTTCCTCTTTCGATGGATTGGTATCGTCAAAACGCAAGTTGGTCACCCCGTGGTATTTCTGTGCTGTTCCAAAGTTCAGGCATATCGACTTGGCGTGACCAATGTGTAAATAGCCATTCGGTTCGGGAGGAAAGCGTGTATGGACACGACCTTGGTTTTTCCCCTCCTTCAACTCTTCTTCAATGATCTGGTGAATGAAATTCTTTTTAACTGCAATTTCCTTTTCAGGACTATTTTCGCTCATATCAATAAATTATTTTTTTCAAAAAAATAAAACGTATCCACATACACAAAACACACCTCTCCAGTTCGTGCAGAAGTTTATGATTGGGTGAGTCAGGACATTGTTCTCCCTCTATCCCGAATTCAAGATCAGGAAATCCTGCTGGATCACAAATGTATAAAATGATTCTTGATGGTTCTTTTTTAACCTTTAAAAATCACGGTCAAAAAAGAAAAAATAATCTAAATCCTCAAACATCCCGGAGCAATGATCGAAAAGGGCAGTATTACGTTAGACAGATAAGCAAAGACCCGGCGGTACCTGTCACCGGCATTTGTTCATTTTCAGGAAAACCTCATTAAAAGAGTTTTTCCTTGTTGCAAAGCTAAAATTTTTATCTAAATTTGCTGTCCCAAAATCGGGATGACCCGGGTGGTCAATCAGGGTCGGTTGGCCGAGTGGCTAGGCAACGGTCTGCAAAACCGTGTACGGCGGTTCGAGTCCGCCACCGACCTCAAACCAAGAATGCAATCAGCAATAGATAAGCTGATTGCATTTTGGGTTTATTGATGTGTGGCTGTATTTGACGCCGCAGTAACTCAGATTGATCGTTTTGCATAGAATTCTCTTCTGTACTTTTTCCAATGTTCTTATTTTTACACATGGTATCAGGATATTCAATCGTTATATGATTCCGTTTCGGGATCGAAAAGATGCATCCGTGAGGTTTTTGAGACTGCGCGGTCATCCGCTGCAAAGTGATTCAATTGCCCGACCAGTAATAGGTTGTTAAAAATTCCAACCGTCCGGAGTTATATCCCGGATGAGTAACTGTATCCACTCTGGTCATTTGATCAGGACGACCAATGGTATCGAGATAAACATCAAAAGAATCGCAAACTGAGTTCCATTCCAGTCTGGCTGTGATCACGTTCCGGTCTTTTGTATGGTCAGGAGGGGAGATCAGGGTTATTTTCCCTTTGGGCATCCTGCAAAAAACAGCTGATCCCATTATAACCAAACAAACAAATAAAAAAATACGCCTTTTCATTTATCTCAGGGTTTGACTTCCAATACCGGACTATCCAAGATGGATGTAAACTTATCAATCCCAGGTTCCAGGATGTTGTTTCGATTTACATCCAGCCATATTCCTGTCTGATATTTCCCGGGAGAAAGAGAGTTAAATATAAATGTTCCGTCAGCAGCTACATTCGTACGGATAACAGGATTCATCATAAAAATCCCGTAATTGCGGTAGGTCAGGCCAACAGGATAAATCCCTGCCATTATTCGTTCGCGACCTGAAACTGTTCCTTCCACAGACACTTTGCCTTTCAGCGTATTGCCTGTCAATAAAAGATTATCATTCAGTAAATGCAGCGATTTAACATCTGTTTTTGCATAATCATCGGGAAAGCTGAAGCTGATATTTGCAGTTTCCTTCATTGGTTCGACGGTGACCGGATATCCGACCACCAGGAACCGGATATCTTTGTAATCACTTTTCATTTTAGCGGGTTCCGGATTCTTGGGATCGCACTCTGTAATATAGAGGAACAGTTCACCAGGGGCGAGTCCGTCAATAACCCAGGTGCCATCGTTAGCCACGACAGTCCTTTTCCCCCAAAAGCCACCGGCATAGTTCGGATAAGCTGGTACCCTCCGAACACCAACAGCAACTGCATTTTTCCCGTTGTAGTATACTTTCCCCGAAATTTTTCCCAATGTTTTTGCGGGATCAAGCGGCTGGGAGGGTTCATGCCCGGGATCTGTCAGGCTAAGCGCTTCGTCAATGATCTGCTCACCGTAGTCAGGTTCGAATATCACCCCTTTCGATTGATACGTTACTCCCTCATAAGCCAGATGCGCAGGAACGATATACCCGATATAATCGTTCGCGACCGTTACCAGCAGATTATTTTCCATGGGCGACTCTCTCTCAAAGCGCCGTCCCAGATCAACGCCTAATTCACCCGGAATCGTCGAAACCACGGTGTTATTGATGATCATGACCTGAAGCAGGGATTCTCTTGTCTGACCGTCTTTCTGTTTCAGAATGACCGGTTTTGACCGGAAACACAGATCAATGTAGTCAGTCGTTCTGATATCGCCGGCAAATTCAACTATTTCTTCAGACAATAAATTCATGAAAACTTTTTTTACAGGCACTTTCTCTCCGTTAAACCACGGATTAATAAGCCTCGGTTCCTGATCGCCTGCCGATCCTTCAGAAAACATGACGAATGGATTAACATCGATCGTATTTTTGTTCAGATACCTGTCGAACATCAGTTCCAATCCAAGTTTCATTTCAAGAGAACGATTGACATATCCGGGCCATTCACTTCCTATCTGACCTGTCCCGCTCCAAACGGTAAAAATGACAGGATGTGACCCGTAATTGTAGAGTATTCCCCTAAGTTTGCCATGAATATCTTCGATCCGCATCAAATACAACAAAGCATTGGCTTCTCCGTTAAGCTCGGCACGATTCATATTCAGATCTTCCCGGATCATCTTTTTGCCAATTCCGATCCTGGCCTCAAATCGGTTATCTAATGCCGCCTGTACTGCCTCGGCACCCTTTCCCGCCAATAAATCCCTTATCGGTTCTTCATAAGTTCTGGGATAAGAATGGTTATGTGTTGCGGCCACTATGATCCGGCCGGCAGGAATTCCGGTATTCTTTTCTATAACTTTCTTTATAAAATCCGCATCATTTTTCCGGATGCCTATTACACTGAATTCAAGCCAGGCAACCGTAAGATCTTCGACGCGAAACAAGATCGCTTTCACATCAGGACGGTCATAATATCCGGTCACAGGGGCGTCGTTCCCGTATGAAAGCACCACTGGCCAATCAGGTGTAATATCAGCTTTTCCAAAACCAATGAACAAACTTCCGGAGGCTTTCAGTTCATGAATGTGATCGTTGTCAGAGTTTCCTGTTACACTTCCAAAGATGATCAGGAGCAATCCGGCAAGAATAATTTTATTGCGCCAAACCGGTAATTTCCCGGGAACTCGTCCAGAGAATTTGTGTATTTCCGGTTTTAAAAAAAATACTTGTTCCATGGCTGTAACTTTTAGTTCATTTTCATTAGTCGTTTCTCCCGCTCAATACACCAGTCATTGTACGGAATATAGATCGCCAGATGACTGCGCCCTTACCATATTACCTCCGACCGACCTGAATTCGTCCAGGTACTGAAGCATATCTTTCCGTAAAGTAGTGTCTGTGAAATTACCCGTTATCGCAAAATCACCGATGACCTTTCCGATCAGGTATGAGCCTTTACCCACTAATTTCTCCTTCTTCCCTCCAGTCGCGGTGATTTCGTAAAACCCTTCCGTCAGATTGTCTTCAGGGAGAATGACTCCTGTAAACTCATTTTTTCCTTTCTTTTCCAGTTTTAGTTTCTTAACCCCTTTCAACGGTTGCAAGAGGAAGACCCGGAGTTCATCAGCAGAATACCCTGAAGGAGTTGATACTGTGAATAAAACACTTTTTTCGGGGAGTGCCCGTTTCTTATTTACTTGAACAAGGATCCGCCCGCCTTTTTCATTTTTAATTTTTTGCCGGCAGCATGTCCCAAACAACAAACAACATAAAATGCCTGCCAGAACGACCTGCATGTACTTGTCAGATATTTTCTTCATAAATAATGGTTAAATTGATCCGAAATCAGTTGACATTCTCCACGATTGCAGTGATCCTGAGATCTTTGGAAGAAGGCAACAGAATACCCTGTCTGCCAATCGTCTTCAAAGGGGTCTGTTTATTATTTTTGCTATAAAAAGCCTTTTTTATCCTGACATTGCTGTCTTCAACGAAAACCGGATATAAAGTATCTTCATCTGCCTGCGTGCTGACAGCAAAGTGCAATTCAACAGGTTGATGATTTACCCATAAGTTGAGATACGCGAAATTCAGCAGACAATGTTCCATGCTGTGATAGGATGCTTTAAACGGATTTGCTTTAGTGGAATCTTTGATCTCTCCCGATTGAAATACGCTAAAAAAAGTATCTCCGCTTTTCCTGTCCATGAAACAGGAATCCCAAAAACGGGTTCCTTTCTCAAAATCAGCCAGAAATACCTCTTTCCCCGATGTCCGGAACGAACAGAGATTATACATGTTCCCGTATGCCTGCACCCACCAGTAAGTAAAGTCATCATGCACTTTCGTATCCGCTTTTTCGATGTGTGTAAACCAAAAACCTGTTTTTCCCGAAAATCCATATTGCCGGAGGTTCTGTTTAAGGGCTGCAATCGGGTGTAAATAAGACTGATCATTTGTTAAAAGCCATAGTCTCATCCATACCCAGGCAATTTCCAGATTGTGCCCTATATTCACCTTGTCCGGCTTTCCCGGTACATTATTCCAATCTTTATCAAATGTTTCAAGCGCCCAGCCACATTCATCACAGACTGAGCGTGACCGTACAACATCCATTATTTTTATGATCTGATCCAGATATTTCTGTTCTCTGGTCGACAGGTAGAGGTACAGGATGTAACCGGACACCGGGGCCAGTTGTGAAGCCAGAGTTTTCCGGTCATCGAGGACTTCCCATTCTCGGGTCATTCTGTTGAAATAGCCTCCGTTGACATGATCCCAGGCCTTTTTTTCCAGCAAAGTATTCGATTGTTCGACATAGTGTAAAACTTCATGATCATGCGTAACGAAGTAATACATAGCCAGACCCGTTATTGCATAAGCCTGGATAAACAAACTTTTAGTTTTTTCCAAAGGACTTCCCTGCCGGTCCAGCACGTCAAACCAACCGCCATAGTCCTTATCCCAGGCATGATCAATCAGAAAATCCTTTGTTTCCCGTGCATTATCCAGGTATTTTTCATCTCCCGAAAGCAGATAAGCCACAGCATAGGAAAAAACATGACGGGAGATCATACCGGGACACTTTCTCGTGTCATCATCGTCCCACTTCCAGCCAGCGCCGATATTTGTATAAAAAGCACCATAGCATGTATCTTTTGCATATGACCAGTAAGGGATAATATCTTCCAGTGCCTCCTTTTTCCAGTATTCGCCTGAGCGCGTTTCATGTTGCAGATCGTGCTGTTCATTTTTGCATCCCAAAAGGATGATCAGCACAATTCCCGTAACCATTCTCATTTTTAGCTACTTTTTATTTAAATACTGTCGCTTTCAGTGTATCCCTGAACGCCTCACTGAAGGAATGGCCGGAGAAAAAGACGACGCCTCCTGTTCCTGCTTCTCTCGCGATGCCGATTTCCTGAACCAGTATATTTTTTGTGATCTTGTTATGGGAAGTCGATATTCCGATACCAGGCCACACGGCACATTTATTCTGTGCGGTGGCTATGGCATCAGATAAATAGTCCCTAAATAAATCCAAATCGTTGCAATACAGCATCGGACAAACAAAATCAATCAATCCCTTTGCAGCCCATTCTTTCCAGTCCTGGCCGATCTCCACCTTCGATATTTCCAGGCTCGGAAATACATCGGCGCCAAGCACCACGTTCTTCCCGGACTTTACGATCAGTTCCTTGATCCCGCCTACCAACGCCGTTACCTGTTTCCCGTTCCATTTGATCCATTCGCACCAGATCATACTCCCCCCGTCGTGTGCTACTTCGAGAGGCGTATAACCATATTCCTTCTTAAACATCGAACAGGTGAGACTGTCATAGCTGAACCGCTGGTTTACGGGGAAACGGATATAATCGAGGTGAATGCCGTCGATATCATAGATCAGTACCGTTGAAATCCGGTCCAGCCAGTACCGGCGAACTTCAGGTAAAGCCATGTTAAAGCCGGGATAAAAAGTACTGTCCCTGTTTTGTATCAGCCATCCCGGATGTTCAATCATCTCCTTCTCAAGATTGATCTCATGACCCGGATAAAAAATCGGGTGGATTTTAATCGCCCGTTTGTGCCCTTCTTCAATGAGCACCCGTAGATAATCCCATCCCAGATGATGTTCGTCCATCAGCGTGTTATAGCAGAACAAATTATTGATCCCAATGTCCTTGTATGAATCAAATAAGGCGGAGATCTGCTTACGGGCTGTTGCTTCATTTTTGTCGAATAAACTCGTATGAAGCCAGATTGCCCTTACTTCGTTTTGATCTTCCTGTTCCTGATTACAGTCCCAGTTTAAAACCGGCAGAATAAGTGCAGCAATGACCAGCAAAACAAATTTAATATGTATCATTACGTATTTTATTTTATACTTTTAACTGAACGCTTTTCCTTTTATTTTTTTGTTGCCACATCGATCGTAATTCTCCACATTCCATTTTGATTGATCGTGAAATCAAAATAGTAGCTGTCTGCATTGACTTCTCCCCTAAAAGGAAAGATTATGGAATTCAAGGTTTTGGAAAAATCGGTTTTCGTAACATTTGTATAATGACCGATCAGTTCCGTGACATTAAAACCATAAACCGGTACGGGCTTGCTGTTTTCATTAAACACCACTTCGATCTGATTTTTTTCCTGACCTAAACGGGAAAACCGGATGTTGACAATGTTAATGCTTTTCTGATTTACTTTATAAGGGAACTTCTCCTGCCCGACAAACGTATTTTCCGACCAGTATCCTGTTATGATACTGTCTTTTAGTTCCGTCTTTATTGCCATAAGCCCATAACCATCCCTGACTCCCTTTTTCCATTCTCCCTCGTAACTGTCTCCATTTTTCCAGGTATATTTTCCTTTACCGTTCGGGTAACCCTTTTTGAATTCCCCTTCATATTGGTCAACGCCTGCTGCTTTCCCCATCCCATCAGCTAATCCCTTTTTACATTCGCCTTCATACGTTCCTGAAATTTCAGGGATCAAGACTTTGCAGGTACCACTTCCCTGCCCGTTCATCACTAAAGTGGTTATTACGAAAAGCAGACAAGTCATACTTAACTTTATGAATATTCTTGCCATCTTGTAAGTATTATTATTCCAAATATCAATTGCACGGGCTATTCTTCGACATGGATACACTGTTAAACAAGGATAGTGATCAATGACCGAAGGAGTCAGGATGCCTGTTTAACAGGCATCCTGACTATCTTATTTCGCATCCCACCACACCTTGGTGGTTCGTAAGTCGGCACCCTGTGTGGCCACCGCGGCATCGTAATTCGCCTTGTTCATCGTGACTTCCGTGCTGGGGTAGGTCAACCTCCCGGGTAACTGACCATTGGTGATCCCCAGGGCAAGTTCAGGATCTTCATTTCCTGTCCGTACCGGGATAACAGGATAACCGGTCCTTCTTACCACATTATAAGCTTCATAGTTATTCGTGATGCATGACAGCCATAACTGGGTGCATATTTTCCTGAAATTGTCTTCGGTATTTCCTGTTAAGGATGCTTCGGGTTCGACTGCCAGGAAAAGATTTATTTGCGTCTCGTTGACTCCCCATTGCGCCATTGCCGCCCGGATCCCGTTCTGATAATGCGTATTCGTACCGGATCCTCCCAAACTGTACAATGCCGCTTCGGCTTTAAGAAAACAGACTTCTGAATAACATAACCAGTACGAAGGGATTGTTTTGGCGTACATGACCGGTTGCCATTTGGATATGTCGGCATCAGCGATCAGGGCACGCGCTGCATTAGTTATGCCGTTTGGCATACCTTCATAGTTGCCCGAAGTGTTAGCAATTGCAAAGACCGGCAAACGGGGATCGTCGGTCGATTTCAGAAAATCGATCAACATCCTGCCGGGCCGGCAACTTTTTCCTTCATTTTGGAACGTTTCATACCATCCGCTGTAGAGATAGGTCGAAGTGGCCTCAAAATTCCGGATCTTCGCGTTATCATCATTGCTTTCCATAAGCGGTTTTCCCAGGCAGGCCGTGATGGCTGCGGCGGCTCCCGAAGGATCCGCAAACCGCATCCGCATGGCAAGCCGGAGCCTGAATGAATTGGCAAATTTGATCCACTTATCCAGCTTCCCGCTGTAAAAGGGATCAGCCACGCCATATCCATCCGCTTCATTTCCGGTCTCAAATACAATGATACAGTCACCCAGTCTTGTAATGATATCATGGTAGATGAACTCCTGTGTGTCATACACCGGAGTGATGATATCGTCCGAAAACCCTTTTCCACCTTCTGTATACGGAATGGAACCGAACAGATCGGTCAGTTTAATATAGGTGATGAATGAAACAATCTGAGCCATCGCGTTCCGGACGGCATTCGGGCTTGTCCCTTCTTCGCTCGTGATCTTGACGAGGGTGCAGGCATTCCTTAATTCGGTGGTGTAAAGATCATGCCACACGATCGCTTCGTCCTCCGTATCCGCATTGACTTCATAACGATCTTCGGCATAAGGAGTTGAATACAGATGCGACCAGGATCCCGTAAAGAAGATCTGCGCCCTTGACAGAAGTTGCCTCGCCTCTGAACATGACCATTTGGCAGCATTAGTAAACAGATAGGTATCAGGCATTTCTGTCAGTGAATTTGGATTTTGATTAATATCTTCAAGTTCCTGACATGAGAAAAAGCATATACAAAAAAGAACTAAAATGATCTTGAAAGGAAATATAGTCCGTCTCATTTTCTTGGATTTAAATGGTTAAAATATCATTTTCACACTGAACCCCAGACTTTTGGCGGTAGGCATGGCGTGCGATTCCACTCCTGCTCCATAGTTTGAGCTGTTATAGGTGCTTTCCGGATCGTAATCCTTACTTTCCCGGTATAAAAAGAAGAGGTTCCTTCCCACCAGGGAAACTGAAGCAGTCTGGATCGGGGTCTTACTTAACCATCTTTTCGGTATCTCGTAATTGACCGCGACTTCCCTTAATTTGACAAACGAAGCATCCTGGATGTATTCTTCGCCAATACCACGTCCGAAATAATCTTCAGGATTTATATAGATATTATTCTTCCGGCCTGTCGACACATATTGGGACCCGTTCTGTTCGGCGATGACACCATCGACCATGTATCCTCCCGTAGCGGTCCATTCCGACGGAGTCTTTCCGGCGCTTTCCCTGGCAGCCTCCGACGCATACCATGCCGCACGGCCTTCAAGGGTTTCAACCGAGGTTCCGTATGCAGCCATATAGTATTTTGACAAGGAAAGGAATTCCCCTCCCATCCGGACATCCAGTAAAGCGTATAATGACAGTCCTTTATATGTAAGCGTATTGCTGATGCCTCCGGTCCAGTCCGGATTGAAATTCCCGATGAGCTGATAGTTGCTTGTTGTTCCATCGTAAAGCGGGATTCCGACTGAATTAACCATCCGGTTACCCTGATCATCCCTCAGCCATTTCGCCCCGTATAAGTTACCATAGGGTTCCCCGGGACGGCACTCAACACTCACCAGCCGGTCCGCACCTAACAGATAGGTATTAATACCTTCCATCAGCTCAACGACTTCCGAATTATTCTTTGCATAGTTGAGTGAAATATCCCAGGAAAAGCTGGTGCTTTTAACAGGTGATAAGGTCAGCAGCACTTCAAATCCGCTGTTTTTAATTTTTCCTGCATTCATCTTCCTGACATAAGCACCAGAAGCCCTTGAAATGGAAGCATCCAGTATTTGATTCTTTGTTTCCTGTGAATACCAGGTAAAATCAACACCGGCACGGTTATTAAACAATCGCAGGTCAGCGCCAAATTCCCAGGAAGACGTCAGTTCAGGCTTTAAGTCCACTGCCGGGATCGTCGTTGAAGAGAGTGTTGCGGTGGGCTGACCGTCATAGGAATCCGCATTGAAGGAGTAATAAATCAAGGTTGAATATGGCGCTGTATCATTCCCTACTTTGGCCCAGGAAGCTCTGAACTTACAAAACGACAGGATATCCGGGTTGAAGGTATTGGTAAAAGCATCCGTAAGAATAAAGCTTGAAGTCACTGAAGGGTAAAAATAAGAGTTATTGTCAGCAGGTAATGCGGATGACCAGTCGTTGCGTGCAGTCAGATCTACGAAAAAACAATTCCGGAATGAAACCTGTCCCATCCCGTAAAGGGACCGGATTTGTTTGTGTTGTTCATAATAACCTGTACCATAATTGACTAAATTACTGATATGGTAAAAGTCGGGAACTTTAAACACCGTCCCGGATTGGTTGATGTAATTTAGCTTTTGATCATAGATATTTCCGCCTGCACTCACACTCAGGCTAAAATCCTGCCCAATATCCTTTTTGGCTGTTAACAGAAAGTCGGTGTTGATTTCCTGCATGGTCCTTTTCTCCTGGGAAAGATTCCCGTTTGGATAGACCCTTGTTCCCTTAGCCCTGTAATACAGGTATTTCCGGTCGTACTTATCAATACCTGTACGGATCATCAGGTTCAGCCAATCCGTAAAATCATACTGCAGCGAAGCAAAACCAATGATCCTTTGAAGCTTTTCGGAGGTTCTTTGTTTGTTGATCGTCCAGTAAGGATTTCCCTTGTAGGTATCGGATGTCCAAAGATTCTCAACCCCTGTTGCGGTCATGTAATTCATCGCATCTCCGGTTCTCACATTCCTGGGCATGACCGTTAAATTATAGGCGGGATTCCCCTGCATATCGCTCATCTGGGGCCGGTTTATTACCGATTGATAGGTATAAGTCACCTTTACGTCAGAAGAAAGCTTGTCCGATAATTTTGTCGTGGTTCTCAGATTTAACGTTTGCCTTCCGACATAGTTGGTGGGTTGAATACCCATGATATCATCGTTGGTGAAAGAAAACCTGGAGTTGATTTTTTCATTTCCTCCGCTTAAAGCGACAGATGAAGATGTCGTGTGTCCTGTCTGATAAAAATCTTTCATATTATCCGGCTGCGGGTTGAAGTTCTGTACATTACCTGTCCAGTCCCGTACCTGCTGACCCTCCATCGTTGGGCCCCAACTACCGTCATCACTCACCGAAGTGAAAGGAATACCATCATTCCCTTCAGGTAAGGTTCCACTTGAACCCTGTCCGTAACTGTTTTGCAGATCTGGAAAAAGCAACGCGCTGTCCCAGGTATGCGAAACATTTATGGTCACGCCTATCCCCTTTCTGGCCTTGCCCGTTTTCGTCGTGATCAGGATGACCCCGTTTGCCGCGCGTGACCCATAAAGCGCGGCGGCATTCGGGCCTTTCAGGATCGATATCGATTCGATATCGGCCGGGTTTAACGTGGAAAGTACATCTCCCTGGTCAATTCCCCCGTACCGGCCGGCTTCTCCCAATTGGGTATTATCAACAGGGACGCCATCAACCACATATAATGGCGTATTGTTGCCGCTAAGCGATTTGTTCCCTCTGATCACGACACGAGAAGTACCTGCTGCGCCACTGGCATTACGGGAGATCTGGACGCCGGCCACTTTGCCGGAAAGGGTATTGATCACGTTATTATCTTTTGTCCGCTCAATATCTTCCGATCCGACCTGGGTGATCGAATACCCCAAAGCCTTTTTTTGCCGGGTGACACCAAAAGCGGTCACCACAACTTCTTCCACAGAGGTGACCTCTTCTTCCATCACCACGTTGATCATATTGGAACCGCTGACTGCAATCTCCTGCGTTTTCATACCAACAAAAGAAAAAACAAGGATCGCGTCACCAGAGACTCTGGAAAGAGCGTAACTTCCATTGAGATCAGTGATCACTCCCTGGTTCGTTCCCTTAATCACAATCGTAACCCCCGGCAAAGGAGTTCCGGACAAGTCTTTCACCGTTCCGCTGATCGTCCTGGGCTGCTGAATTTTGCCGGCATTCATCTCGTCCTGTACGGAAGGATTAATAATGATCAGGTTTTTCTCGGTAATGACATAACTGATCCCCTGATTTGCAAAGATCTCGTTCAAAATATCCCCGATACTTTTCTGATCAGCATAGATATTGATCTTCCGGTCAATATCCAGCCGTTCATTCTGTAACAGGAATTTGTACTTGCTTTGTTCCTCAATCTGATTGAGCGCCTGCCGGATCGTCACACCAGTGAGGTTTAAAGACAATCTGGTCTGTTGTGAATACACACTCGCTGACATCTGAAACGTCAGCACAAAAACTAACACGAAGATCACACGCATAACTCGCAATAGTTTTTTAAAATGAGGACTTACAAGAAGTCCCATTTTCAAGTTTTTTTTCATAATTTTGTTTGACTTTAATTAATACTATCTAATGCCTTGCATTAGAGTTATCTTTAACGTCAGGTGGTGGAACACCTGACGTTTTTATCAGTCCCGGTATTTGATCGTATACTGATTGCCCTCCTTTGAATATTTTAACCCGCTCGCGATCGCAATTGCATCCAGTATTTCCGTGATGTCTTCATCGCTGAAAACGCCTGTATAATGCACCTCGTCTGCCAAATTCTCCGGTATGAAAGAGACTTTTATCGTAAATTTTCGCTCCAGTTTTCGGCAAAGATCCCTGAGCGATTCATCATGAAGGTACATCTTATTTGACCTCCATGCAGAATATTCCTCTGTTCTGACCACGCTGATCCCGAACCCTGAGGTTTTTCTTTCATAACTGACTAATTGTCCCTCCGCAATGAACAGTTCTTTTTTCCCTTCCCTATGAATACTGATCTTTCCTGATTCAAGACATGTCAAAACGGACTGATCGTCCGGATAAGCGGAGACATTGAATTTTGTCCCGTAAACTTTAATTTCAAAGTCATTAACATGGACAATAAACGGCTTACTACGACGCCTGACTTCAAAAAATGCTTCTCCGCTCAAAAAAACGGACCTGTTTTCCCGGTCATAATTCTCGTTATACCAAAATTTTGTTTTTGAATTCAGCCACACCCTGGTGCTGTCGGGAAGGATAATCGCAGAACGGTTCCCCGTCTCGGTATTGAAAACAGTTGCTCTCTGAAGCTGTCCAAAATCCGGATCCTGAATGAATTCAAACAGACCCAGCATCAGCATAATTCCTGCTGCAATTCCGGTAATTGCAGTTATAAGACACCGTTTCCTTGTCCGTTTATTATTGACGATCCATTTGTCAAGTTCGTAAAATGACCGGACCGCATCGTACCTCCTGAAATATCCGATCTTTTCAGCTTCTTCCCATATTTTTTTATATTGATCGAATAAGGTTCGGTTTTCAGCTTCTTCCATGAGTTCCTCAAACAGAATTTTGTCATCAGGAGAAGCTGTTTCCGAAAGGATCGCATAACTGATCTCAACTAAATCTTTCTCTTTCACTGGTCACTGTCTTTTACTTCTATGACAGCTCTGAAGGATAAAAGGTGTATGTGATCATCAAAAAATTTTATAAAAATTCCGGATAGGAAAACCTGATGCAGTCTCGGATCAATTTGAGTGCCTTATGGATCTGGGTCTTCACGGTTGTAGGTGAAATATTCAGGTTTAAGGCGATTCTTTCTTGTTTGAGTTTGTCAAACCGGCTTTGTACGAATGCTTCTTTACACCGGGGAGGTAACTTTTCAATACAATTGAACAGATGATTTCGAAATTCTTCCTGCTCCAACTCATCCGAATCAACCAAATTGCTTTTACTGTTAAAAAATCTGCCTGCATACTTTTGTCTTGCAGATTCGGATTCCAGCCTGTTCAGGCTTCTGTTCCTAACCGCAGTGTACAAATAAGACTTCACCGATGCTGTTATGACAAGACGTTTATGGTTTTCCCATATTTTTACAAAAACCTCCTGTACAACATCTTCAGAAGTAAAACCATCTTTAAGAAAACTACACGCGTAGTTACAAAGAACGTGATAATACCGTTCGAATAAATGCTGGTAAGCCCTGTAATCTCCGGCTTTTATCTTTTCTGTCAGCAGCAATTCAGATTGATCGTTCTGCATAGAATTAGTCAGGATGTGATCCATCTTTAATAAAAATCGGGAAATAAACAACTCAAAGATAATGAATACTACGGGAGTTATTTTATTTTTTCATACGCTTTCTTTGTAATCTTATATTTCGTATCTTCGGATAAGGTTCTTTTCATTGCAGGTATTATCAGTTCACCAACGGATGGGACCTGCCAACAGACATTTCCCGTAAGTCAAAAGATTTTTGACATGGCTCGATGACAAAAACGAACGAATTCATAAGACCTATGTACCCGAAAATGTTTCGCCATACAAAAAAACAACTCATTGGTATTGTGGTGATTACAAGCATCTTTCTGATATTTGCCGGTCGTCATTATTACCGGTATGAAAAGCAGAGTACCCAAAAGGAAAAATATAACGAGTTGCGGGCCATAAGCCGGTTAAAGGCTCATCAACTGGCACAATGGTATCAGGAACGCTTATCGGAAGCCAGCTACTTTTC